>CANCMM010000043.1:0-9358 GCA_947379335.1 Alphaproteobacteria bacterium
TCGTTGACACGGGTACCCGAACTGGAAAAGTTGGCCCGCCTGCCGGAGGAAGTGATCGTGATTTCTAGACCTGTTTCGCGCGCCCTGGCCGCGGCCGCCCTGTGCGCCGCCTTCTGTGCTCCGGCGCTTGCTGCGGACAATTACCAGACCGATATCGGTCCGACGCCGAAAAACGGCCGGCAGGGCGCCAACGTCCAGGGCCGCGGCACGGTGCTGGCCGTGCTCGACAACAACAAGTTTTCACTCAGCGGCAAGTTCGCCGGGCTGTCCTCGCCCGCGACACAAGCCCGCCTGCACATCGGCAACGTGATGGGTGGAACCGGACCTGCCCTCGGTGACCTCACGATCCCAAAGGCACAGAGCGGCACCATATCGGGCACCTTCACCCTGACGCCGGATCAGGTCGCGGCTTTGAAGAGCGGCAAGCTCTACGTCATCCTCGACAGCCAGAGCGCGCCCAAGGGCAATCTGTGGGGCTGGTTCCAGCCCGCGCACATCACCGTCGGACCCGACGTGCCGCAGATGTACGACTGGTATATCCCCAGCATTCTCAATGACGAGCCACCGGCGAAAAAGCCCGGCGCGTGACCGGCGGAGCGATAAAGACATGATCAAGAATCGGAAAAAGTCTTCCATGCGCGCTTTCGCTGCCGCCGTCACATGCGCGGCGGCCGGCGCCGCTGGCCTGTTTGCATGGGACGCCATTGCGCAGACCGCAGCTGCCCCCGGCCCCTTCACGGACGCGCAGGCGCAGGCCGGAAAGTCTGTCTATGACGGCAAATGCGCCGTCTGCCATGAGGCTGGCGGCGAAACCATCAAGCTGATCGGCGCGGGCTTCACCGATACATGGAGAACCCGCAGCACCAAGGATTTTTATACCCGCATCAAGACCACCATGCCGTTCAGCAATCCCGGCAGCCTGAGCGATGCCGAAACCGCCCAGGTCGTGGCGTATATTCTCAAGAGCAACGGCGCCACGGCCGGCAGCGCAGACTTCACCCCGGCAACGGCGGTGCCGATCAGCACCGCCCTCCCGGCGCGCCGGGGCGGCGGCCTGTATGCGGGCTATACCAGTCTCAGCGGCGCACCCCAGCCCACAGGCATCACCTTTCCGGGCACGGTCGAAAAATACACGCCGGTCACCGAAGAGACGCTGCTGCATGCGCCGGCTTCGGACTGGCTGATGCACTACCAGAATTATGCCGGCTGGAGCCATTCGCCGCTCAAGCAGATCAATACGAAGAATGTGAAAGGTCTGCAGCTGCGCTGGGTCTGGTCGCTGGATGACGGTGAACGCCAGCAGATCACACCGCTGGTGCATGACGGCGTGATGTTCGTTTCCACTGTCGTCAACAACAAGGTGCAGGCGCTCAACGCCGCGACCGGCGATCTAATCTGGGAAAATTCGCTGGGCCCGCGGCTGGAAAATCAGGTCAATGCCACGGCGCGTACCATGGTGCTGTACGGCAACCAGCTCTTCTATCCCGCGAGTGATGCGACGCTGTACGCGCTCGACGCGCGCACCGGAAAGGTCAACTGGAAGTTCAAGCATACCGATTTCGGCCACGACAAGATCGGCGGCCTGATGATCGCCGACGGCAAGCTCATTGTCGGGCGCGGCGTCTGCGACGAGGCTTCGCTGGAAGACCGCTGCTTCATCGCCGCCTATGACGTCAAGGACGGCCATCAGCTCTGGAAATTCTCGACCGTCGCCTATACCGGCGAGCCGGGCGGAGACAGTTGGGGCGAGATGACCAACGGCCAGCGGGCCGGCGCCGACGCCTGGATCGCGGGCACCTATGATCCCAAGCTACGGCTGATCTATTGGGGCACCGGCCAGGCCAAGTCGGGCAAGAACGGCATCGGCGACAAGCTTTTCAGCAATGCCACGATTGCGCTGGACGTCGATACCGGCAAGCTCAAATGGTACCACCAGCCCGCACCGGACGAAGGCCTGGACCTGGATGAGGTCTATGAGAAGATCCTGGTGGACAACGGCTCGCAGAAGCTTCTTCTGACCGCCGGCAAGAAAGGCATTCTCTGGAAGCTTGACCGCACCGACGGCAAGTTCCTGGATTACAAGCCGATGGTTTTCCAGAATGTCTTTACCAGCATCGATCGCAAGACCGGCCGCGGCACCTACCGCGACGATATCCTGCATCCCGGGCCGGGCGGCTCGCGTCCGTCATGCCCGGCCCAGTCGGGCGGCCATAACTGGCCGGCCGCAAGCTACGTTCCCGAAGACGATTTGATCATCTTTCCGCTGGACCAGATCTGCGTCACCGCGCAGGGCGACATGATCGGCAATTACGAAGCGCCCGCATCGGACGGCAATATGGGGCGCGTGAGCGCGTACCGGGTGAAGGATTTGAAGCCGATCTGGACATTCCAGCAACGTGCGCCCTTCCTCACCAGCACCATGACGACGGCGGGCGGCATCGGCTTTGTCGGTGACTGGGACCGCACCTTCCGGGCGTTTGACGTGAAGACCGGCAAGACCTTGTGGACCACCCGGCTGGGGACCACGGCGCAGGGTTTTCCGACAACCTTCAGCGTCGGCGGCGAGCAGTTCGTGGCGGTTCCGACCGGCTATAATGGCGGCAGCCCGCAGCTCAGGCCCAGCAGCATGTTCGCCTTTGAGCGCAATCGCCCGCTGGTCGGTCACGCCGTCTATGTTTTCGCCCTGCCGAAAGCCCGGCCGAAAGCGAAGTGAGGGCAAGAATCCTCTGATGCGCACGCCAAATCGGCAAAGTGGTAATCAGGCCTTGGCCACAGCCTGCGCCACCAACTCGCCCACCAGATGGGTGGGATGGGGACGCACCGCCGCCTCATACAGCGAAGTCAGCACCACACAGACGGTGCCCGTGTCCGGATCAGCCCAGGAATAAGTGCCGGTCGAGCCGTTATGCCCGAAGGTCCTGGGACCACACGGCGGCGCACCGACGCTGGGCGGCAGGTCGAAACCCAGGCCGCTGGCCTTTACACCTGCCGGGCTCTGGTTGGTGATCATCAGCGCCTCGGTCGCAGGTTTCAGGATGCGGCCACGCTGGTTCAGAAACTCATCATAGAAGCGTGCGACGTCGGCGGCGCTGCCCAGCGCCCCGCCCCAGGGCGCACCCAGGTTGCGCCAATACTCGCTGTTCCAGTTCCAGCCGTTCCAGCTTTTCTTGCCGGCATCGGTCATGGCGGGCGCGCCCTGGCTGGGGACCGTCGTGCTGTTGGCGCGCCCGCGCAGGCCGTAGCCGGTGTGGCGCATGCCCAGCTTTTGGAGCACCCGTTCTTCCACAATGTCGGGAAAAGGCTTGCCGGTGACCTTCTGAGCGATCTCCGCCGAGAAGAGAATGCCCATGCTGGAATAGGAATACTTGGTGCCGGGCGCGAACTTGAGCGGCGCCTTGATCGCACCTTCGCGGTAATCCGACAGTGGCGCATGCTTCTCGCGCAGCATTTCGTCATCGGCCAGCATGTCGGGCAAGCCGCCGGTATGGGTCAGGCAATTGCGAACGGTGATGGTCTCGCGCCCCTCGCCGGTGAAGGTTGGGAAGAATTTCACCACCTTGTCGTCCAGCGAAAGCTGGCCGGCATCCACCAGGGTCATCACCGCCACCGCCGTCATTGGCTTGGTGATGGAGGCCAGCAGGAACACCGGCTCGGTCCCCTTGGCGGTGCCAAAATTGCGGGCATATTTGCGGGGTCCTTGCGTCACCAGGATCGAGGCGCCCTGCACCCGGCCGTCCGCGATCCAGCCGTCCATCACCTTGGCGGCGTCGTCCAGCTTGGCGGTGTCCCATTTGCCGGCGGACTGGGCCATGGCCGGTGTTGCGATCATGGCGGCTGCCCCCGTCATCATGTCCCTGCGGTTCATCCGGTTTTCCCTTTTATATTTACCCCTTCCCTATCACGCCCATCCAAAAACCGCATCGGTTCATAGCCAGTTAGGGTTGGCGGGCATGAGCCAGACCCGCTAAAACCCGCACCGTTCACCGCACCGCACAAGGACCTGAAGTCATGAGCGACATGTCGCCCACCGAAATGGCGCAGATCCTGGCCAAGGGCCTCCTGTCCTTCCCCGTCACCCATTTCAACAAGGACTTCCAGTTCCAGGAAGGCCCTTACCGCGAACATTGCGCCTGGCTGCTGAGCTTCAAGCGCCTGACCGGCCTGTTCGCCGCCGGCGGCACCGGCGAGTTCTTTTCCCTGACCCCGTCCGAAGTGGAAATGGTCGTCACCGCAGCGGTGAAAGAGACCAAGGGCCTGACCCCGGTGATCGCCGGCTGCGGCTATGGCACCGCCATCGCGATCGAGCTGGCCAAGTCGGCCGAGAAGGCCGGCGCCGATGGGTTGCTGCTGCTGCCGCCCTACCTGATGGTGCCGAACCAGGAAGGCCTGATGGCGCATGTCGAAGCGGTGTGCAAAGCCGTGAAGATCGGCGTCATCGTCTACAACCGCGACAATGCCGTCCTGACCGAAGACAGCCTGGCCAAGTTGTGCGACCGCAATCCCAACCTGGTCGGCTTCAAGGACGGCGTCGGCGACATCGAGCTGATGATGCGCGTCTATGCCAAGATGGGCGACCGCCTGACTTATGTCGGCGGTTTGCCGACGGCGGAAACCTTCGCCCTGCCCTACCTGGAAATGGGCGTCACCACCTAGTCCTCGGCCATCTACAATTTCATGCCGGAATGGGCGTTGTCCTTCTATGACGCGGTGCGCGCCAAGGATCAGGCCAAGGTGATTAAGGGCCTGAAGGAATTCGTGCTGCCCTATATCGCCATCCGCAACGAGAACAGGGGCTATGCCGTGTCCATCGTGAAGGCGGGCATGACCGCCATCGGCCGCCCGTCCGGCCCGGTGCGCGCGCCCCTGACCGACCTGACACAGGACCAGTTTGCCCGCCTGAAAAAGCTGATCGAAGCCACCAAGCCGGTTTGAGGCCAACGTCTTTCCCGCTATAGGGTTGGGCCATGACAGGCCCCTCCTTCTGGTCCCAGTTCGAACTGCGCCAGCTTCGCTGTTTCGTCGCGGCCGCCGAGGAATTGCATTTCGGCCGCGCCGCCGCGCGCATGAACATGACCCAGCCGCCACTGTCGCGGCAGATTCAGCTTCTGGAACATGTGCTGGGGGTTCGCCTGTTGGACCGCACCAGCCGTGCCGTAAAGCTGACACCGGCGGGGCGCGTGTTCCTGCTGGAAGCGCGCCGCATCCTGCGCCTGACCGAAAGCGCCGCCCTGGCCACCCGCCGCATCGCGTCGGGCGAGGCCGGCACCATCACCTTGGGATTCACCGCCGCCAGCGGTTACAGCTTTTTGCCGCGCCTGCTTTTGCAACGCGCCAGCCATGCCCCCAACATCGACGTGGCGCTGAAGGAGATGGTGTCGTCCGAACAGGTGGAAAGCCTGGTCACCGGGCGCATCGATGTCGGCCTGCTGCGTCCGCCCATCGTGCGCAGCGAATTCACCACCCTGAAAGTGGCCGAAGAACATCTGGTCGCGGCGCTGCCGATGGGCGATCCGCGCCTGTCCGAAGCGACCCTGACCCTGAAGCATTTCCACCGCCAGCCGCTGATCATGTATGCGGCCGAAGGGGCACGCTATTTCCACGACATGCTGGCCGGCCTGTTCGAGGCCGAAGGCGTGGCGCCCGTCACCATCCAGTCTTTGGCCCAGATCCATTCCATGCTGGCCCTGGTGCGCGCCGGCATCGGCGCGGCGTTGGTGCCCGAAGCGGCCATGTCATTGCATTTCGATGACGTGCAGTTTCGCCCGGTGGAAACCAACCCGCCCGCACCCGTGGAGCTGTATGCCGCCTGGCGCAGCGACAATGACAATCCAGCGCTTTCGGCTTTCCTGGATCTGCTGCGGACCGAACCGGATCCCGAGACGCTCGACGCACTCGCAGCAGAGGAATAGACGCTCCGATCAATGCTAAGCCCGCATTGATTGCTTGAACCTTTGGCTTGGACGGGCCAAGCTTCCATCCCTAGATTTTATGAGCCTTTTCAAGGCCCAAAATACCGATAAAGGACCCGTGAGCGGTCCATCTAGCCAGAGGGTGGAGCAGCCATGACGCCGATCATCGAGACACGCAACAGTCACGTCCGTTTCTGGATCATCGCGGTCCTGTTCATGATCTCGTCCATCGCCTATGCCAGCCGCGCCACCTTGCAGATGGCGGGCAAGCCGCTGGCGGCCGAATTCCATCTGGACCCGGTGCAACTGGGCTATCTCTTCTCGGCCTTCGCCTGGTCCTATGCCATCGCGCAGATTCCCGGCGGCGCATTGCTGGACCGTTATGGCTCCCGCCCGGTTTATCTCTGGGCCATTACCTTGTGGGCGATCTTCACCGGACTGCAGGCTTTCGCATCCTGGCTGTCCTTCGTGCCGGTGATGATCAGCCTGTTCATTCTGCGCCTGGCGCTGGGCTTTGCTGAAGCACCCAGCTTCCCCGCCAATGCCCGCATAGTCGCCAACTGGTTTCCCAAGGCTGAGCGCGGCACCGCCAGCGCCATCTTCAATGCCTCGCAATACTTCTCGGTGGTCGCCTTCAATCCCTTGATGGGCTGGCTGGCGCAGTATCAAGGCTGGCAATCGGTGTTCTTCTGGATGGGCGTGATCGGATTTGCCGGCGCGGTGATCTTCGCCCTGGTGGTGCATGCCCCCGCGCGCCACAAGCACATCTCCAAGCGCGAATATGCATTTATCGAGGAAGGCGGCGCGCTGGTAAATCTGGACAAGCCGGCCGCGGCGGCGCAGCCCATCCGCTGGGGCATCGTCAGCCAGCTTCTGGCCAACCGCATGCTATTGGGCATTTATCTGTCGCAATACTGCATCACCGCGCTGACCTATTTCTATTCCACATGGTTCGCTATCTATCTGATGGAGGCCCGGCACATGGGCGTGGCCAAGGCGGGCCTGATGTCGGCCGGTCCCGCCATCGCCGGTTTTGTGGGCGGTGTGCTGGGCGGCGTCCTGTCGGACATGCTGCTGAAACGCGGCATGGGGCTGTCGCCCGCGCGCAAGATCCCGATCCTGATCGGCCTGGTGATCTCCTGCGCCATCCTGGCCTGCAACTATACCGACACGCAGGCCATGATCATGCTGTTCATGTCCGTCGCCTTCTTCGGCAAGGGCGTGGCGGCGCTGGGCTGGGCGGTGATGAGCGATGTGGCGCCGCGCGAGGCCACCGGTCTTGCCGGCAGTGTCTTCAACCTGTTCGGCAATGCGGCGGGTATCTTCACGCCCATCGTGATCGGCTATATTTTGAAGGCCACCGGCAATGACTGGAACCTGGCGCTGGTGTTCCTGTTTGCCCATTCCATCGTCGCCATGATCGGTTATGGCGTGATCGCCGGCGAGCTGAAACGCGTGGTTCTGAAAACAGCCTGAGGACGAGTTTGTGAATAAGGACAAGACCGGCGCGCCGCGCGTGACGGAGATGAAGGTTGTTCCGGTGGCGGGACAGGACAGCATGCTGCTGAACCTGTCGGGCGCGCACGGGCCCTTCTTCACCCGCAACCTGGTGATCCTCACCGACAGCGCCGGCAACACCGGTTTGGGCGAAGTGCCAGGCGGCGAGAAAATCCGCCAGACACTGGAAGACTCACGCGACCTTGTGGTGGGCGCCGGGTTGGGTTCGTGGAAAAATATCCTCAGCGCCGTCGGCCAGCGTTTCGCCGACCGCGATTCCGGCGGCCGCGGGCTGCAGACCTTCGATCTGCGCATCACCGTGCATGTCCAGGCGGCGCTGGAATGCGCCCTGCTCGATCTGCTGGGCCAGCATCTGGACGTGCCGGTGGCGGCGCTTCTGGGCGATGGCCAGCAGCGCGAGGCGGTGGAGATGCTGGGCTATCTCTTCTTCATCGGTGACAGGAAGAAGACCAAACTGTCCTATCGCCATGATCAAAAGGGCGATGACTGGATCAAGCTGCGTGACGAAGAAGCCCTGACCCCGGCTGCCATCGTGCGGACCGCGGAAGCCGCCTATGCCCGCTATGGCTTCAACGATTTCAAGCTCAAGGGCGGTGTGCTGTCGGGCGCCGAAGAAATGAAGGCCATCGAGGCGCTGGCCAAGCGCTTCCCCAAGGCGCGCATCACCCTGGACCCCAATGGCGCCTGGTCATTGAAAGAAGCCATCACCCTGTGCAAGGAGCGCGGTGATATCCTGGCCTATGCTGAGGACCCTTGCGGCGCCGAAGCCGGTTATTCGGGGCGCGAGATCATGGCGGAGTTCCGCCGCGCCACCGGCCTTCCCACCGCCACCAACATGATCGCCACCGACTTCCGCCAGATGGTGCACGCGATGGATCTGGGCTCGGTGGACATTCCGCTGGCCGATCCGCATTTCTGGACCATGGCCGGCAGCGTGCGCGTCGCCCAGATGTGCGCCGACCGCGACCTGCGCTGGGGCAGCCATTCCAACAATCATTTCGACGTTTCGCTGGCCATGTTCACCCATGTCGCCGCGGCGGCGCCCGGCAACGTCACCGCCATCGACACCCACTGGATCTGGCAGGACGGCCAGCGCCTGACCAAGGAGCCCTTCCAGATCAAGGGTGGGCTGGTCCAGGTGCCCCAGCGCGGCGGACTGGGCGTGGAACTGGACATGGCCGAGGTGGAAAAGGCTCACGCCACCTACAAAAACCTGGGTGACGGCGCTCGAGACGATGCCGCCGCCATGCAGTTCCTGATCCCGGGCTGGAAATTCGATCCCAAGAAGCCGTGCCTGGTGCGGTAAGGACCGCTATACTTCTGCCATGAACGTCCAAGCCAAGCCGCCACACGAAGAACCGCGCCGCATTCAGGTGGCGCCGGGCGACAATGTCGCCATCATCGTCAACGGGCTGGGCCTGCCGGCCGGCAGCACCTTTGCTGACGGGCTGGTGCTGAACCATTTCGTGCCCCAGGGCCACAAGGTGGCGCTGGCCGACATCGCCGATGGCGGTAACATTGTCCGCTACAGCGAAGTGATCGGCACCGCCAAGGGCGCGATCCGCCGCGGCGACTGGGTGAATGAAGACAATGTGATAATGGGCACTGCCCCACCGCTGGACCAGCTGGAGATGGCGACCCGCCCGCCCGCCAAGCCCGAACCGCTAACCGGTTACAGTTTCGAAGGCTATCGCAACGCCGACGGCACGGTGGGGACCAAGAACATTCTGGCGGTGTCCACCAGCGTGCAGTGCGTGTCGGGCACCATGGAATTCGCCCTCAAGCGCATCAAGGCCGAGTTGATGCCAAAATATCCCAATGTCGATGACGTGGTGGTGCTGACCCATGCCTATGGCTGCGGCGTAGCCATCAACGCCCCCGCCGCCATTGTGCCGATCCGCACCCTGCAGAATCTGGCGGGCAATCCCAAT
>CANCMM010000044.1:0-9272 GCA_947379335.1 Alphaproteobacteria bacterium
GGCCGGTGATCTCGACATCGCGTTCGGCCAGTTCCTTGAGGATGGCGAACAGCATGTCCTGCTTGCGCATGGACGAGGCATTCTCGATCTCGAGTTCCTCGGCAAAAGTCACCAGATCGGCGGGTTTTTTATTCTTGAGATCCTGCAGCTTCATCACTTGCAGGCCATCTTGGACAGTCATGGTCGGTACCTGGAACAGAAGGGGAGATTGGTTTCGATGCACGGAGGGCGCGGGGCCCAAGGACCGATTATCGAAAGAGGTTGGTTTTGACCCTGTACCGTTTGCACGGTCCGCTGCTGCGTGGGTCGATCAGACAAAGCGGTTATAGCGTGATTTCCCAGGCTTGCAAATACGCCCCTGGACCCGGTCCCGCAATTAATGTTTCAGGCGGTTCATCCAGAATTAGTCGCCAAAAGGCTGGACCTTTACCAGGATCACGATCAGCACCATCAGCAGCGCCGGCACTTCGTTGGCGATCCGGTAGAAGCGGGCGCTGTGGGTGTTGCGGTCGTTGGCGAAGTCGCGCCAGCAGCGCACGAACAATCCGTGCATGCCGCTCATGATGATCACCAGCACGAACTTGATCTGCATCCAGGTGTCCAGATAGGCGCCGGTCAGCCAGGCCAGCAGCGGCCCCAGGATCCACACCGCGATCATGGAAGGGTTCATGATCGCCTTGAGCAGTTTGCGTTCCATCACCTTGAAGCGCTCGCTGGATTCCGAACCCGGCGCGGCCTCGGTGTGATAGACGAACAGCCGCGGCAGATAGAGCATGGCGCTCATCCAGGTCACCACCGCGATAATGTGGAAGGCCAGGAACCAGGGAATGTAGTTGGACAGGGTGTTGCGCAGCGCGTCCATCAGGCTTCTCCGTAACCACAGCGTTTATGATTGGTCGGACAAATGCGGCCATCGCCGCAGGCGACAGTCTTGCCGTCCAATGCTCCGCGCACAAGACCGGCCAGCCCCTGTATGAAATCCGAATGTGACCCCACCGTGGCGGCCCGGCGATAGTCCGGCACGCCCGACTCCGCCGCAAGATGGCGATACTCGATATCCAGCTCCACCAGGGTTTCGGAATGTTCGCTGACAAAGGCCAGCGGCACCGCGATCACGCCCTTGCCGTCGGCGCCGGCGCGGCGGATCTCCGCGTCCGTGGCAGGCCCGATCCATTCCAGCCGGCCCACCTTGCTCTGGTAGCAGACCACCGGTTCCAGCTGCGGCATGTCCAGCGCCTTGAGAATCGCGGCGGCGCTTTGCTCGACCTGCCACTGATAGGGGTCGCCTTTGTTGATCATGCGCTTGGGCAAGCCATGCGCCGACAACAGCAGGCGATAGGAAATATCCGCACGTGCGCCTGCCATCGCATCGCGAATCTTCGCGGCCGAGGCGGCAACAAAGCCTTGCTCCCAGGGATAACAACACACCCGCGATGTCGGCACGGTGAGTTCCGCCTTCTTCGCCGCGCGATGCCAGTCCTTGACCGACGAGGCCGTGGTGGAGGTGGAATATTGCGGATAGAGCGGTAAAAGCACGATTTTATCGGGGTTAAACGCTGCAACGGCCCGCGCCGCGCCGTCGCTGAACGGGTGCCAGCAACGCATGGCAACAAAGGCCTTGGCCTCAACACCATCACCCGACAGCACCGCCTGCAGGGCATCGGCCTGGCGGCGGGTCTCCGCGAAAATCGGCGAGGAGCCGCCGATCTGCTCATAGATCTTGCGCGCAATCGGGGCGCGTTTCCTGGCGATGAACCGCGCCAGCGGCAGGCGAATGATCGCCGGTAGCGAGATGATGGCGGGATCGGAAAAAAGATTGCGCAGGAAAGGCTCGACGGCTTCCGGGGAATCCGGACCGCCGAGATTGAACAGGACTACGGCCAGCTTCATGACGTGGAGTGGGCGCGAATGCGCTTCAGCAATTGTTCGACATGGGCGATCGGGGTTTCCGGCAAGATGCCATGGCCCAGGTTGAAGATATGCGGCTTGCCCGCCATGGCCTGCAGGATGTTGTCCGCCGCACGGTCCAGCGCGGCGCCGCCGGCGATCAGGGCGATGGGATCCAGATTGCCCTGCAGCGCGCAACCCAAATTCTTCGCCGCCCAGTCCATCGGAGCTGCGGTATCCAGCGACACCGCATCCACACCCACGGCGCGGACATAGTTTTCATAACCGATCAAAGTGGCGGCGCGAGGGAACCCGATGATCTTGGCGCCCGGTCTTGCCGCGCGCACCTGGGCCACGATCTTTTTGGTGGGTGCGACCACAACCTGTTCGTGCAGCGCTGCCGGCAACCCGCTCGCCCAGCTGTCGAATATCTGCACCGCATCGGCGCCGGCATCGATCTGGCGGATCAGATGGAAGCCGACACATTCCCCCAAAATATCCAAAAGGCCTGCGAAGCCCTGTGGATCGCGGTAAGCCCAAAGCTTGGCAGCTTTCTGCTCATCGCCGCCTGCTCCGGCCGCCAGATAGGTCGCCAAGGTCCAGGGGGCGCCCGCAAAGCCCAGCAAGGTGGTCTCTGGGGGTAGGCCCGCCCGGGTCAGCCGTAACGCCTCGTAGACCGGCTCAAAATAGCTGGACCAGTTTTCACGATCCAGATCGAAGCCCTGCGTGGATGTGACCGGCACCAGACTGGGGCCTTCGCCTTCGGTGAAGGTGACTTTCTGCCCAAGCGCTTCGGGCACGGTCAGGATGTCGGAGAACAGGATGGCCGCATCAAAGCCAAAACGGCGGATCGGCTGCAGGGTGACTTCCGCGGCATAGTCCGGGGTCAGCGCCAGCTTCCAGAAGGATCCCGCCTTGGCCCGCAACGCCCGGTACTCGGGCAGGTAGCGCCCGGCCTGGCGCATCAGCCAGACCGGCGGCGTTTTCTCTACGCCCCCTTCCAACACCGCTACGACTTTCCGGCCATACTTCAAAATAAGACTCCTAAAGATTCTAAGATGATGAAGATGATGTTAGGGCTGTGAGTTGTGGGCCAAGCTGTGTGAGGTTTTTGGCTTAAGCGAAGGCGCGCATGGACTCAAGCACTTGGACAATTTCCGGCGGCGGGGCAGGGCGGTCATGGTATGTTGGCGGTTAAGGTAAGCGTCCCCAAACCATACCTTTTGTACCGCCGACCCCGCTGGCGCCGCCAGCCTGTGTTTACTTTGGCCCTTTAACCCCAGGCTGCGCACAGGCCGGCCGAAATCTTGGATAGTTCTGTGGATCAGAAGTTTCACGTTCATCTGGTGTCGGATTCCACCGGCGAAACCCTGCATGCCATGGCCACCGCCGCCCTGGCGCAGTTCGAAAATGTCGATGTGATGGTTCATCCCTATGCCCTGGTGCGGTCCGAGGCCCAGCTGACCCGCGCCCTGGACCATGTCGCCATCATGCCGGGCATCGTATTCTTCACCCTGGCCAATGTGCGCCTGCGCGAGCGGCTGGTGGCGCGTTGTGCGGATATCGAAGTGCGCTGCATCGACGTGCTGGAAGGTCCGGTGACGGCGCTGCGCCAATTCTTGGGCGCGTCGGAAACCCACAAGGTGGGACGCCAGCATGAAGTTGACGCCCGCTACCTGGACCGTATCGAAGTGCTGAACTTCACCATCGCCCATGACGATGGCCAGTCTCTGGATTCCATCGACGAGGCCGAGGTGATCCTGACCGGCGCCAGCCGCACCTCCAAGACGCCGACCTGCGTGTATCTGGCCATCCGCGGCGTGAAGGCCGCCAATGTGCCGTTGGTGCCGCGCCTGCCGGCGCCGGCGCAATTGCTGGCGGCCAAAAAGCCTTTGATCGTGGGGCTGTGGGTGTCGCCCGACCGGCTGGTGCAGGTGCGGCGCAACCGGCTGACCAGTATGGGCGAGACCCGCGACAGCGATTACGTCGAACTGGATTCGGTGCGCGCCGAGATCGCCGCCACCCGCCAGCTGTTCGAGAGCCAGGATTGGCCGATGATCGATGTGTCGCGCCGTTCGATTGAAGAGACGGCGGCGGCGGTGATGAATTTGCTCGCCGAACGCAAGGAAGTGCTGACGTGACATTGGTGCTGGCTTCCGGAAGCGCCAGCCGCAAAGCGTTGTTGACGGCGGCCGGTATCGCGTTTGTGGCCGATCCCGCCGACCTGGATGAAGATCGCTTGATGGCGGACCTGAAAGCGCGCGGCGCCGATGCAGCTGCGGTGGCGTCGGAGCTGGCGCAGCAAAAAGCGCTGGCGGTTTCGCACCGCCATCCAGGAAAGATCGTGTTGGGCGGCGACAGTGTGATCGCGTTCGGCAGCGAATATCTCAGCAAATGCGCCACCCCGGATGCGGCACGCGCCCTGCTGACGCGGCTGTCGGGACAGACCCATTTGCTGGTCTCGGCAGCGGCGCTGGCCCGGGATGGCGCCTTGCTGTGGGCGCATGCCAGCCCCTGCCGTATGGTGATGCGCGATTTAAGCCCGGATTTCCTGGACGATTATCTCGCCACGGAGGGGCCGGCGATCCTGTCCTCGGTGGGCTGCTATCATTTCGAGGGGCGCGGGGCGCAACTCTTCGCTATTGTGGACGGGGATTATTTTTCGGTGCTGGGCCTGCCGCTGCTGCAGGTGCTGGCCCAATTGCGCAAGGAAGGCGTCTTGGCGTCATGAGCCTGACGGGAAAAGCAAAACTCGCCGGCGTGATCGGCTGGCCCGTCAGCCATTCGCTGTCGCCGGTGCTGCATGGCCATTGGCTGGAGGAATACGGCATTGACGGCGCGATGGTGCCGCTGGCGGCGAGGCGTGAAGACTTCGCCGCAGTGATCGAAGGCGTACGCCGCGCCGGTTTCAAAGGCGTCAATGTCACGGTGCCGCACAAGGAGTCTGCCTTCGCCATCGCGCACACGGTGGATGCGGCGGCGCAAGCTGCGGGCGCAGCCAACCTTCTGGTCTTCACGGACGGAAAAATCGAAGGCCGCAATACCGACAGTGTCGGCCTGATGGAATCCTTGCGCGAAAATATCGGCCCGCTGAACGGCAAGGGCGTGGTGCTGCTGGGGGCGGGCGGCGCGGCGCGGGGCGCTCTGCTGGCGCTGGAAATGCTGGGCGCAGGCAGCATTCATCTGCTCAACCGCGATGCCCATCGCGCCAAGACCCTGGCATCCTCTCTGGCGCCGCATGTGAAGGTGCCGGTGTATCCGGGGTCGCTGGACGATTGGAAAAATGTTGCCGGTAACGCCGCGCTGCTGGTCAATTCAACCAGCGCCGGCATGGGCTCCAATCCGCCGCTGGATATCGATCTGGGCGCGCTGCCGAAGAGCGCCGCCGTCTGCGATATCGTTTACAACCCGCTGGAAACCAGGCTGCTGAAAGACGCTGCGGCGCGGGGCCACAAGACCATCGATGGCCTGGGCATGTTGCTGCATCAGGCCGTGCCGTCCTTCCAAGCCTTTTTCGGTGTCCGGCCGGCGGTCACGCCGGCCCTGCGCAGGGCGCTGGTGAAGGTGCTGGGTGGCTAAGCCTTTTGTCATCGGCCTGACCGGCTCGATCGGCATGGGCAAAAGCGAAACCGCAAAACTGTTCGCTGCTGAAGGCATTCCGGTATTCGATGCCGACGCCGTGATCCATGAACTGTATGCCGGCGAGGCGGCTGCGATGATCGAAGCCGCCTATCCCGGCACCACCAAATCCGGTGTGGTGGATCGCGCAGCGCTGTCCAAATCCCTTGCTGGCGATCCGGGCGCGCTGGCGCGGCTGGAAGATCTTATGCATCCCCTGGTGGCCGAGCGGCGCGAGCAGTTCCTGGCGGCGGCGGATGCGCCCATCGTGCTGCTGGATATTCCGCTGCTGCTGGAAACCGGCGCCAAGGTGGATGCCGTGGTGGTGGCCAGCGCCCCAGAAGCGGTGCAGCGCGCGCGGGTGTTGGCCCGCCCCGGCATGAGCGAAGCCAAATTCGAGGCGCTGAAAGCCCGCCAGATGAGTGACGGTGAAAAGCGTGCACAGGCCCATTATGTCGTGGTCACCGACAAGGGCTTGGATCACGCCCGCGAACAGGTGAAAATGATACTCGCTGACGTGCGGGCCAAATTAGATGCGTGAGATCGTCTTCGATACCGAAACCACCGGCTTTGAGCCGGGCGACGGCCACCGTATCGTGGAAGTCGGCTGTGTTGAGTTGATGGATCACATTCCCACCGGCCGCACCCTGCAGTTCTACCTCAACCCCGAGCGCGACGTTCCCATTGAGTCCCAGCGGGTGCATGGCCTGTCGAACGAGTTTCTGGCCGACAAGGCGCTGTTCGCCCATGTGGTGGAAGAATTCCTGGAATTTCTGGGTGACGCGCCGCTGGTGATCCACAATGCCAGCTTCGACATCAAGTTCATCAATGCCGAGCTGGAGCGGGTCAGCCGCCCGCGCATTCCCCTGTCGCGCGCCATCGACACCATCGAAATCGCCAAGCGCAAGATTCCGGGCGCGCGCTATTCACTGGACGAATTGTGCAAGCGTTTCGGTGTGGACCTGTCGGCCCGCACCAAGCATGGCGCGCTGCTGGACGCCCAGCTGACGGCGGAAATCTACCTGGAGCTGATCGGCGGCCGCCAGCGCGGCTTGATGCTGGCCCCGGTGGAAATCGCGGCGGCGCAAGGCGCAGAACAAGTGCGTGCCGCGCGCCAACGGCCCATCAAGCTGGCATCGCTGACCACAGCGGCGGAGTTGGAAATCCACGCCGCCTTCGTCGCCAAGGAGTTAGGGGACAAAGCTCTTTGGAACGCCTAGTGGCATGTATTTAATGCGGCTCTCGCTCACGCGAACGCCGCGTGGCGACAAAGCATTGTGGAACAACTGACCGTTAAGCCGTGCCCTGCGGGGCGCTGGTCGCCTGGGACACGCGCGCCTGGTAGAGCTGCATGAAGTCGATCGGCTCGATCATCAGGGGCGGCATGCCGCCGTCGCGCACCACGTCCGACACGATGCGGCGCACAAACGGGAACAGCATGTGCGGCGCCTGGATCAGCAGGATCATCTGCTGGGTGGCGGTGTCCACCACATTGGTCAGGCGGAAGATGCCGGCATAGGCGACTTCCAGCAGGAACAGCGCCTTGCCGTCATTCTTGGCGTCGACGCGGATCTTCAGTTCGACCTCGAACATGTCCTGTTCGGCTAGGCGCGCGGCGTTCAGGTCCACCGCCAGTTCGATCTGCGGGCGGTCCGCGATATTGGCGGTGGCGCCGGGATTTTCGAAGGACAGGTCCTTGATGTACTGGCCCACCACCTGGAGGTTGGGCATGCCCGGATTGGTGGGCGCGGGGGTTCCTTCGTTGCTCATCGTCGCGTCTTTCTTGGAATTGCGGCCAAAAATTTGGAAAAGGGCGCTACCATGGATCGCGCGCGGCTGACAAGCGAAGCGGTCCGCGACGTGTGCCAAAAGGCGCTTTTCAGGCCCGTTTGCGGGGGTTAGGGTCGCCCCTGGGCGGGACGGCCATAAACAAGGTTCCTGAAATGCCGGATTCGCAGACATTGGTTCTTCTGGTCGCCGCCATGGTGGCGGGGGTCGTTTGTTTTCGGCTCTATAGCGTGCTGGGCCGCCGCACCGGCCACGAACCGCCGCCGCAGGCAGTCTCGGCACCGCAGGCCCAGAGCGCCCTGCAGCCGCCGGTGCAACCGGTGCAGACCTCCAACGGCATCCTGGAAATCCAGATCGCCGATCCCGCGTTCGACACGCCCAAGTTTCTCACCGGCGCACGCGATGCCTATGCCCAAATCGTGAATGCGTTCGCCGCCGGCGACCGCGACACCCTGCGTCCGCTTCTGTCGCCCGACGTCTTCGCCGCATTCGATGCCGGGATCACGGCGCGCACCGCGCCCGCTGCGCAATTCGTGAAGCTTGCCGATGCGCGCATTGCGGGTTCGGCGCTGCATGGACGGGACGCGGAAATCACCGTCACTTTCACCGCCGAATTCGCCAGCGGGACCGTGATCGATGTGTGGACGTTCGAGCGCAACCTGAATTCCACGGACCCCAACTGGGTGCTGGTGGCGACCTCCGGCGATGTTCCGGAATAAGCAGCTTCTTCTTTTGGCTTTGCTGGCGCTTGCGGCCTGCAGCAGCCCGCCGCCGCCGAAAACCCAACCGGCTTCCAGTCTGCATCTGTCGCGCACCAGTTTTTCCGATCTTCCGGGCTGGACGGATGGCAATGCCGACGCAGCGCTCGCGGCCTTCCAGCGCAGTTGTGCCGCGCTGGCAGCAAAGCCGGACACCGCGCCCATGGGCGGGGCGGGCTATGCCGGCACCGTAGCGGACTGGCGACGCGCCTGCGCCGATGCGAGCGGAGACGCCAGGGCATTTTTCCAAAAAACCTTCACGCCCTATGCGGTGAGCGGCAGCGATGGATTGTTCACCGGTTACTACGAGCCGCAGATCAAGGGCAGCCGCAAAAAGCAAAACGCTTTTCAGACGCCGGTCTACGGCTTGCCGCCCGACCTCGTGCGCGCCGATCTGGGCCTGTTCAATCCCAAGCTGAAGGGTGAGCACATCTCCGGCAAAGTATCCGGACACGCGCTGGTGCCCTATGCCGACCGCGCCCGGATCAATGACAAGGGCGTGGATGCGCCGGTGCTGTTCTACACCGACGACGCGGTGGCGTTCTTCTTCCTGCAGATACAGGGCTCGGGCCGGGTGGTGTTCGAGGATGGCGCCAAAGATCAAACAAGTGCGCGCATCGCCTATGCCGGCGAGAACGGCCAGCCCTACACGGCGATAGGCCGCACCCTGATTGCCGATGGATCGCTGGCGCGCGAGACCGTGTCCTTGCAGACCATCCGCGCCTGGCTTTTGGCGCACCCCGATCGCGCCCGCGCCGTGATGGAAACCGACCGCAGCTATATCTTCTTTGAACAGAAGGCGCTCGGCGACACGGCGTTGGGATCGACCGGATCGCAAGGCGTGAACATCACGCCGCTGGGTAGCATCGCGGTGGACCAGCGCATTCATGCCCTGGGCGCGCCTTTCTATGTCGCCGCTGACGGGCCCGATCCGGTGCGCGCCGTGATGGTGGCCCAGGATACCGGCGGCGCCATTCGCGGACCGGTACGCGCCGACATGTTCTTTGGCTTTGGCAGCGAGGCGGAACGCCGCGCCGGCGCAATGAAGGCGCCGGGGCGGCTGTATGTGCTGCTGCCCAATGTTCTGGCGGCCGCCCTGGGCGACGGCCGCGATTATCCGTTATGAGCCGCCGCGTTCCGACAGAAGAAGAGCGCAAGCTGTTCGAACAGACCTTCAGGGAAGGTCGTCCGATCCGGCCCGCCCCATTCAAGACCGCAGCC
>CANCMM010000045.1:0-9165 GCA_947379335.1 Alphaproteobacteria bacterium
GTCCCACGCCATATGTGGGAGCCTGCGCGAGCGCAGGGCTCCCCAGGAGCAGCGCAATCATCGCGAGTCTAAGCGAGCCCATTGGTCACACTGCCGTCCTTGTTGATCCTCCAGGGCATCACGCTGTTGTCCAGCCCGGGCACCCTGTAGGATCGGTCAAAAGGCACGTTAAAGTACTTGGCGACCTGCTCTCGCGTCGGTTGCTGCTGCCCGATCTCATCGGTGCAGCGGGACAGAATCTCGGTTTCGTTGCCATCCCAATTCCACGGATAGCCGAACCTCGCGTGCGCCATGCGTTGTGGCGTCTCCTTGATCTCAGCACGGTTCCACTTGCGCCCGCCGTCGGTGGATACTTCCACAGTACGAATGGCGCCCCCGCCGGACCAGGCCAGCCCGCTGATCTCGTAAAATCCGCGTCCCTGCAACTGTTGTCCGCCGGACGGTTTCGTGATGACCGACTTGGGCCCGATCTGGAAGGCGAGCGCAGCTTCTTTCGGACTCTTTTCGAGATGGCCGTAGTCGTTGTAGTTCATGTAATACCGGTCGACGGTCTTGATGCGCCGCAGCCACTTGGTGTGGAAAATTCCCTCGAAGCCGGGAACCATCAGACGCAGCGGAAAACCGTTCTGAGGCCGCACGGCCTCGCCGTTCATGCCGTAAGCGACGATGCAGTCGTCCATCGCCTTGGCGATGGGCATGCTCGAGGCGCCCTTCACTTCCTCGGCGCCTTCGGCGACGAACCATGTCGCGCTGCTTTTCAGGCCGCACTCCTTGAGCAGCGTAGAAAGCAGCACGCCAGTCCACTCGGCGCAACTGGTCATCCCGTGCGATTCCTGCACAGTCTTTTGCCGCCCATTGTGCCGGTTTCCCGCACACTCGATGAAATGCAACCGGGTGACTGACGGGAGGCGCTTCAAGTCCTCCATGGTGAAGGTCAGGGGGCGATCCACCAACCCGTGAATCATCAGAGTGTGCTGCTTGGGATCAATGTCCGGAACAAAGGCGCCGCGGGTCGTCGCCACATAGTGGAGCGACGACGGCGTGATCACGCCCACAGAATCCTGCAGCGGCGTGGCTATGTGAAATGTCTTCCCGAACGCGTCGGGTGAAGGCCTGCCGCCCATAGGGTGCGCCATGCGCATCGAGGTCACGTAATGGGAGCGCTGGCCGTATTCGACCGACTCCTTGGTGCCTTTGATCATCGGATTGGCGGGCGGACCCGCCATACCCGACATATCGTGCTCAGGTGTGCCGAATGGTGATAACTGGGCCGATGCCGGTGTTGGGCCGAGCGCCGCCAGCCCACCGGCCACCACGGCGCCGCCCTTTAGGAGATCTCTGCGGCTAGTTCGTTTCGAACCCATCAGTCTTCCCCCTCGGAAAATGGCACGACGACGAAATCACGTTTCTGTGGACGAAAGCATGTTCCTCGGACACTCCGGCCCCAAAGCCAAGTTGTGTAGGGATTCAGACATATCCGCGCGGGGTAGGCAACGCCACCGTCAAGGGGATGTTGGGCCTAGGGATTGCGCTGAGCCCCGCGCAAGCTACTGTCGGTTGGGAAAAGCATTCGTAGATGGCAAAGATGGGCCGGAATGTCCGCTTTGGGTCAAAAGCGGTCATTCGTCGGCCGGCCCAATATCGCCAGTCTGCCCCAAGCGGACATTGTGGGTAGTGGCGCGAGAAGCACCCTGCCCGGCCTAATGGGAAAACCTTACCAGCCAGGCAGAGGCTACCTCGCCACACGACCTGTGAGATCAAAAAGCGATGACAGGGCCTGCATCATTTGCGGTCACCCTGTGAGGGGCCGGTCTTATGAGGCGAGAAAAGCATTCACATGTTCCTTATCGCCGTTGGCACGACACAGCAGAATGAACAGCACCACGCAAATCATGGTGATGCCGGCCGATATCGTAATGGCCGGCGTGCGGCGCGCCGTGACGGAATCCATGCCGCCGTCGGTCAGCGCGCGCACCAGCCGGCCGGCGCCCAGCACGGTGATAACGGCGAACATGTAAGGCTCCGTCGCCATGGTGCCCATGCGTCCAGCGACATGTGATACTGGTCGATGAGATAGTGGGATACCAGGTGAGAAACATGATGTTGATGAAATCAAGTCCGAAATTCGCCATGCCGATCGCCCACAGCAGTCACTTGCGGTTTGCTGGCGGAATGATTTCCGTAATCCGGCCGCGGGCGGTGTCGCCCGTCCAGATATTGCCCTTGGAATCGCTGACCAGGTAGGACGCCTCGAGGAATTGGCCATTGCCGGTTCCGTTGCCATTGCCGATCGCGCCCAGCACCTGGCCGGTCTGCTTGCTGACCTTGAGGAACTGGCCGTCCCAGCCTGAAGCGACCCAGAGATTGTTCTGCTTGTCGAAATAAAGCGCGCAGATCAGGTTTCGCAACTGCATGGTGCGGAGGAACTTGCCGTCGCCGGTATAAACCACGATGCGGTATTCCTCGCGGTCGCCGATATAGACATCGCCAGTTCTGGGATCCACAGCAAAGCCATGGGCCATGGTGAACTTGCCCTGTCCCACGGCATTGCCGAACCACTGGTTGATGAACTTGCCGTTCTTGTCCAAGCGCAGGATGCGCGCAGCGCCGTCATTGTTGGTGGGATCGCTGCCGTTGGTGTCGTTTGGACTTTCATGGCCATGCCCCTGGGCGATATAGATGTCGCCCTTGGCATTAAAGCCGACCATCAACGGCTCCCACAGATAGCGCTGTCCCTTGGCTTCGTCCCAATCGCCCCGGTGGCCGCGCACGCCGATAGTCATCAGAAGCTTGCCGTCCGGGCTGATCTTCTTGGTGGTGGCGCCGGCCGCATCGGTGATCCAGAGATTGTCCTGGGCATCCACGGCGATGCCGTGCGCCTTGGCATGATGGGTTATGACATTGTCGCCAATGGTCAGCAGCAGCTTGCCGCTGCTATCCCATTTGAACAGCTGTGGCCGTCCCTCCGGATTGCGCTGCAAGCCCCAGAGATTGTCCTTGGAGTCAGTGGCGACGGCGACCATTCCGTACTTCTCGCCTTCAGGCGAGGGAACAGGATAGGCGAAGCTGTAGCCCATGGTCTGCTTCCACTCCACCGCCTTCACGCCCAGCCGGTTGCCGCCGCGCTCCAGCGCCGGATCGCAGACCGGCGACCGGTAGCAATAAGGCGTGCCCAGCGTCCGCTTTAGCGAGGTCGCTTCGATGGAGGAGGCCGATTCCTTGCACTGGCCGGACAGCTTGGCCGCGTTCTGCAGCAGGCAATAGCGCAGGGTTGATCCGCTCGTGTGGGTGCAGAATTTGGCGATATCGCCCTCGCAACCGGCCATGCCGCCATCGAGCTTGGGCTTCGCCCTTGTCTGGATCATGCCCGACATGTCCTGCAGGACCCAGGCGGGCGATCCATTCGCGGCCGGCCCCGAGGAAGCCGCATCATTGGTTTGCGAGATTGCAGTCGATGCGGTGAGCGCGAGCGCCACCATGCTGGCGCAAAAGAGAAAGCTCTTCTTCATTTCAAAACCCCTGCCTTATTGTTGTTTCAAAAATTGTCTTTCCCGGAAGATCGTGGAAGCAGCAATCCATGAAATCATCTCTGAAAATGGGGCTAGTTTCCCTGCCGCGCGCGCAGGGCAGAGAGCCGTCCCGGCTTCGGCGAAGGTTCAACCACATTGCCGTTCTCATCAAGCCGGCCAGGCGCATCGAGGGTTTTGAGAAAAAAGTCCCTGCTTGGCAAATCCGCGATGGTTTTTTCCATGGCGGGGAATTGGCCTTCGCCTGTTCCAAGTGGCACATCCTGGATCGTGCGTGTGGTGACGGCTCTGATCATCGCAGCCTTCACGGTTTCGAAGCCCCTGTTGCGCTCTTCATCGGCGGGCAGCCGGCGAATCTGGGCCGGCCTTGCGGGGTCAACCACATGCGCCGGAACCGCCTTGATCCTGTAGGCCATCGAGATGCCCGTATTGCGGCCCGTTCTGGGATCGGGCATGCCGTCGGCATTCCGCTTGAGCGCGTAATAAAGGCCCACAGCATCCTCATGGTCCCGGATGCCCTGCTCCGCGCCGGTCTGGGCGAAGGTGTTCTCCGCCAAAAGGTCCAGCCAGTTGCGATAGCCCCCGACAAAGCCCGAGGCCGCCCTGCCATCCGTATCGACAGTCAGGCTGAGACGCCCGCGATGAAAATCAGCGTCGCCCATCTGGTCGGGAAACCAGCCGATGCGGGGAACGTGCAGCCGGTCCACCTGCTCGGTTTCGACCACGCCATTCCTGATCCTTGCCTTCAGCCTGGTGTACTGCTCGCCCTTGACGATGCGATAGGAATAGTCCGGCGCAACATTGGCGCGCGCGTCACGCACGATCTTGTCCGGCGAATAACCGATCTCGACGGTGGCGTCGTTGTCGTTCATTGGATCCTGATTGCCGGAAATCCGGATCACGACCGTATAGAGACCTTCCTGCATCTGGGTATTTTCCCGCAGGTCCAGGGTACCGCTGGCAGGATTGCGGAACGGGGCATCGCAGCCCCAGGCGCGATAGAGCGCATTGTCGATGCCGCGAATACCCCCAGTGCTGGTGAACCCGCCAGTCTTCGGGTTGCCGTCGAGATCGAATCCGTCCGAGATCTTGCTCACGACTTGCGGCTGGCCCGGATCATGCGCCGCGAACGGATTGATGTAAGTCTCGATACCCTTGCGCCAACCCCGATAAGACACCGCGCGGCCCCAGACATAAAAGCGCACATAGGTTGGAAGCCGGGCCTTCTCGATCCCCGGCGGCGCGATAATGGATTCGATTTCCTGCTTGCTGCGCCAGGGCTGCCGCGACAACGCCGTGCGCATCTCCGCTTCATCGTTGAAGTGGGTCGCGCTGCCGCGCGCACAATCCGCGGCTGGCGCCGTCTCCGCGACACCGGGCCGGCCGCCATAGCGGAAGGCAAAGCCATATTCGCGAACGACGAAACCGCGGGTCCAGGGCGCGGCGGCCGCCGGCTGCGCCAACGCGGCAGCGCATGCCACCACGAGGGTGGAAGCCAGAAGGCAATTGCGCAGTCGCATGATCGTCTTCCCTCGAGGCCCGGCTAGGCCAGCAACTCTGTATAGGCGCTTTTGGTTTCCATGGAGCCTTTGCCCCAGCCGTCAACCGAAAGGCCCATGGCCTTCATCGCCGTCAGGCCCACACGCGATACTGCGTTGCCGCCGCCGGCGATATGATAACCGGTCTTCATGCGCCCGCTGGCGCTGCCCGCCAGCATGATGGGAATGCCATCAACGGCGTGGATCTTGGCATAGCTTTGGTCGCTATAGGCGAACACCAGGCTGTGATCCAGCAACGTCCCGTCACCTTCGGGTATAGCATCCAGTTCCTTCAGCACGCTGGCGAGCAGCTCCATACTGTAGATGTTGTACTGGGCCACGTGCGGCTGATAACCCAGGACCGGATCGATCGCCTCCATGTGGGTGGTCACATGGTAGCCCAAAGGATCACCCGGCACGAAGATATTTGACCCCGGTTCGGAAATGGCGAGATTGAAAACCCGCGTCTGGTCGGTCGCCAGCGCCAACGCGCCCAACCGCGCCATGAGCGGGGTGACGGCGCGCACATTGGGCAGCGCATAGTTCACCGGCATTTCCCCCGGAGCCGCCGGGATAGCGACCTTGGCGACCACATCGGGGCGTTGCAGTTCGGCCGCCATCTGACGTTCGGTGTCGCGCACCGAGGTGAAATACTGTTCCATCCGGGCCCGGTCGCCGGCGCCCAGATTCCGCATGAAATCCCTACGCTCATCGGTGACGGCGGACAGCACGCTCTGCTGCAGCATCACTTGGGGATCGGGTTGCCAAGCGCCGCTGGAAGGGTCCTGGAAACCCGGCCCGAACAGGCGGGTATAAAGTGACAAAGGAGAAGGTTCGGCCGGAAGCGTATTGGCGCCGCCCAGGCTTGAATAACAATGTTTCGGATCGCCCGATGCGGCGGCGGCCACCGACTTGTAGCGGGTCCCGCGGCTGATGGCGTCGGCGATGGTTTGGTCAATAGTCTTGGAATCGAATTGCGACACCTTGGTCGGCGCAATTCCGGTGGCGATGGCCGCATTGCCCGACCAGTGCTGGAAGTTCGGATTGTCGTCCACCATCACGCGCATGCCGCTAAACACGTTCATCTTTTTCTTGAACGGCTCGAGTGGTTTCAACTGGACGGTTGTTTCGTAATCCAGCCCGGCCTTTTTGGGCACCCACAGCGACGTGGTCAGGCCAAGGCCGAAAAAGAAGGTGCTGAAGCGGGTTGGAATGCGCTGCCCCGTCGCCGCCAGCGCCTGTCCCTTGCCGTCCAGAAAGCAATCGAGGAACGGAACCGCCATCACGGCGGCGGAGCCCTGGATCATGCCATGAAGGACCGTTCTGCGATGGATAGGCATGACGTATCTCCCAGAACCTAGCGCAATGCCTGCTGGCGGGCGGACGCTTCCTTGACGGCGGCGGGCGTGTCGAAAAACTCAGGACTTTCGACCAGCCCCTTTATTAAGGTGCGCATACGATAGCCTGAATCGGCAAAGGCCTGATAGGCGGTCCTGAATGCCGAGGCATCGACCTCCTCGGTATCAATCCCCTTGGCGTAGGCATAGAGCTTGCGCGCCATGCAGGCTGGGAACTTGGGATTATCGTGTAGATAACGGCCAAGGCCCGGGCCGTCCAGGAACGTTTTGCCCTGCAGGGTCGCCGAAAGATCAATGCGCTGTCCATTTTCCATCAACCGCCGTCCGCCGATGGTATCAAAACCCTCCAGCGACAGCCCGATCGGATCACTGTGGGTGTGGCAGGACGCGCAGGTCGGCGTGGTGGCATGGGCCATCAGCCGCTCACGCACCGTCTTGAGCGGTCCGTTGGTTTCATTGATGACAGAAAAATCGACATTGGCCGGCGGCGTAGGGGTCGGCTCGCACAGGAATATGTCCATCAGCGCCACGCCGCGCTTGGTGGGCGAACTTTGTCCGGGGTGCGAGAACATGGACAACATGCTGACTTGCGTGACGATGCCACTGCGGCCCGAGTCAGGTGAGAATTCAAGGGGCATCCATTCGCCATCGAAGGAGAAGTCCACGTCGTAGATCGCTGCCAGGTTCCGGTTGATGAAGGTCTTGCGCGTGGTCATCAGGTCGCGCAGGTCGCCATTTTGATGCAAGGTCAGGTCAATTGCGCCGCGCAGCGTCTCTTCCCTGGCTGAGAGCGCCATCGCGGCGCTCCATTTCGGAAAGATCAACGAGTCCTTCGAGACGGTATCGAACGTGTCCAGCTCAAGCATATCGGTGAAGAATGCGCGCATGCCAGCTTCCAGCCGAGGGGACGCCAGCAGCCGGTCCACTTGCTGGTCCATGCCGGCCGCCGTGTTCAGTTCGCCGGTGTCCGCCGCATGCAGCAGTTCTGCATCGGGTGTGGTGTCCCAAATCAGATAGCTAAGGCGGGCGGCGCGGCTGTACGGCTCCAGCCGGAGCGCCTTGCCGCCGATCGCCAATTCCTTGCGAAACAGGAAATTGGGCGACTGCAGCATTTGCGCCAGGCCGTAGCGCAATCCACCATAGAAGTCGCCTGATGACCTGGTCATGGCACGGGCCAGGTTCACCCGCGCCTGGCGTTCATCCGCTGTCAACGGACGGCGGAACAGCATGAAGCCATAGTGGCTGAAGAATTCACCGGCGCATGCATCGTCCGGGGCCTTGGCAGACCTGGGGGAACAGGACACCAGCCTGCCCCGATGTGCCTCATCCGTGGCCTGGATGGCGATACTGTCGGCCATCTTGGAAAAGGATTCAAAGCCCGCCGGCGTGACGGACAGGACCGCGGTACTGGTCGCCACCAGGCCGCTGATCCGAATTTGCGGCTCGAACATGCCTTGAACGAGGATATCCTTGCCAAAAATATCGGCGATGGAATTGCGGTATTCCTGCTCGGAAAGTCGGCGCAGCTTTACCACCTGATTGCTGCCCGCGGTCCAGGCGGGCGCGCTGGCGCAAGTGATGCCAATCAGGAACACAGCAAGAGCGGCCGTGTTGCGCATGCGTCCTCCCATTGGCGCCGGCTTTATCCCCAGCAGATCGCCACCTGCGAATATTAGGCCCTGGAGGGGCGCAATAATAGGGCCTGGCTTTGCGGGAAGAATTGCCTCCCGGGGGCCACTCCAACTAGTCTCAATCGCTGAAAGCGCCCGGCATAAGGGTGCGAAGGGGAGACAGAATGGATCGACGCGAATTTATGCAGGCGGCTGCCGTGGGAGCGGCTGCGGTTGGCGCGGGCGCGACAGGCGCCGCGGTCCAGAATTCTTCCGTCCCCATCATCGACACCCATGTGCATCTGTACGATCCCACGCGCCCGCAAGGCATACCGTGGCCGGGGCCAGAGCAACCGGCCAGCATCTATCGCCGCTTCTTGCCTGAGGACTACGCCAGGATCGCTGAACCCCATGGTGTGGTCGGCGCGATCGAGACGGAATGCAGTCCCTGGATCGAAGACAATTACTGGGTGATGGATGTATCGAAGAACGAGCCCATCATGGTTGGCGAAGTGGGCGACCTGCTTCTGGGCCACCCCGATTACCGCGAACACCTCGCCCGGCTGCACAAGAACCCGCTCTACGTGGGCATCCGTGTCTCCAATCTCTGGGGCCGAAATGTGGAGGAGTTGCTCAAGAAGCCGCAGGTCTGGGATGACCTCAAGGCGCTGTCCGACGCGGGGTTGACGATGGACTTTGGCGGCGGTTCGCGCGAAGTGCGCCAGCTGCTCCAGATCACTGATCGGATTCCTGACCTGCGGGTCGTGATCAACCACCTGCCCGGTGCGCGGGTCCCCGATGATCCCGCCGAGCGAGCCACTTGGCAAAAGAACACGCAGGAGCTGGCAAAGCGTCCGCATATCTACGTGAAGTTTTCCGAAATCTTCCAGCGCGTGGATGCGCGCGACCGCCGAGTGCAGACGGGCGGACGCATTCCAAAGGACCTCGCTTTCTACAAGCCGCGCCTGGACGAAATCTATGAGACTTTCGGGCCTGACAGGCTGATGTTCGCCAGCGACTGGACCAACAGCGAGCCGATGAGTACTTTTGGCGAACTTGTGGCGCTGGACCATGAATATTTTGCGCCCAAGGGACGCGAGGTGATGGAGAAGGTCTTCTGGAAGAATTCGCT
>CANCMM010000046.1:0-9163 GCA_947379335.1 Alphaproteobacteria bacterium
GGATATCACCCTGGGCGCTGCTGTGGCCTCGCGGCCCAGTTTCGAAGGCAGTGACCGCAGCATCGTGCGCGCCCTGCCATTCGTCACGGTGCGCTGGCGCGATACCATTTCTCTGGGCGAAGGCGGGCTCAGCGTCACCGGCCATCTGAAGAATTTCCGCTTCGGCGGCGGGCTGATCGTCGATGGCGGCCGCAAGGATCACAGCACCGGCGGGATTTTCGAATCCGGCGACGACCGGCTGCGGGGCTTGGGCACAATTAAAGCCTCGCCAGGCTTTCGCGTTTTCGCATCCACCCGGCTCAGCCTGTTCAATTTCGAAGTCTCCGCCGTCAAATCCCTGAACCACGGTGTGACCGGAACCGTCGGCCTGTCGTCGGCGCTGCCGCTGGGCAAAAAGCTGTTCCTGATGCCGCATGTCCGCGCCACCTGGGCGGACGACAAGACCATGCAGACTTATTTCGGCGTTACGCCCGCCCAGGCGGCCGCTTCGGCCTTCCCGCGCTTCAATGCCGCCAGCGGCTTCAAGGATGTGCGGGCCGGCGCCAACCTGATCTACCGCATCAACAATCATTGGTTTGTCGGCACCGATGTCGGCGTCACGCGTCTTTTGGGCGATGCCGCCCTCAGCCCCATCAGCCTCCGCGACACCAACGTCACGGTGATGGGCATGGCGGGTTACCGCTTCTGACGCTGTGTATGCGGCGCAAACTTTCCATTCCTCCGTTTCCAAATTTGTCGTAAGATGTCGCCGCATCCAGAACTGGCAAATAAAAACAGATGCTCGGGGGCGCATGGGGGGATCACCGTCTTTAATCGGCTCGCTGGCCGTCTGGCCGGGCCTGTTCAACGCGTCCGAACTGGACGCGCTCGTGCGGCTGGGCGACGGGCTGACACTGGAAAAGGCAGAGCTGTCTGCCGGGCACGGCTATGAAAATATCCGCAGCACCAAAGTCGCCTGGATACCGCGCGATGCCGCGACCGAAAGCATGTACCGGCGCATGGAAGAAGCGGTGCTGGAATTGAACGCCCGCTACTTCCGCTTTGATCTGTCGGGCCTGGCGGCGCTGCAATATGCGCTGTATGGCGGCGCCGAAGGCGGTCATTTCGACTGGCACAAGGATTATGGCCGCGATCCCTCCGATCCCGCACAGGAGCCACGCAAGCTGACGTTAAGCCTGCAGCTCTCCGATGGCGGTGATTACAAGGGCTGCGATCTGCAGGTGCGCGCCGGCAATCTGATCGACACCGCGCCGCGCGAACGCGGCACCATCGTTGCCTTTCCGGCCAATGTGCTGCACCAGGTCACGCCGATTGAATCAGGCGTGCGCCGATCGCTGGTGTCATGGGCAGTGGGACCGGAGTTTCGCTGAACGCTCAACGGGCCGCGTCGAAATACATGTCCAGCAGGTCGCTGAACCATTTGATGAAACGTTCGCGCCGCGCCTCTTCGCCTGTACCGGAAGCGCTGCGCAGCCGGGTCCCGATCAGCGCATCGCCAAAAGCGGCGATGGTGGTCAGATGCACCACAGAACGGGTGTCCTCGATATCGGGCACATGGCCGGGCAGCGCGTAGCGCTGGCGAATGGCGTGCAGCCCCTGCACGATATCCTCGAACATGGTGACATTGGCCGACGCCGGCATCTGCTCCTGCGATTGCAGCAGCCAGATGGTGCGCTGCGCCAGGCCATCCCGGTAGGCTTCGAAGGTGCGCCTGATACCTTCATCGCCGGACTTGGCTTCGCGCATCCGTTCGATCACGCCGGCGGTCAGGGCTTCCAGGCTGCGCAGGTTCAGCGCCCGCACCAGCCCTTCACGGCTGCCGAAGTGATGCAGGATGGTGGGATGGGAGACGCCAGCGGCGCGCGCCACGTCCTGCAACCGCAAGGCTGCCGGCCCGCCGGCCTTCATCGAGGTTTCCGCTGCATCCAGGATCAGGGCCTTGGCCTCTTCGGGACGGCGGCGGATACGTTTTTGCTTCTGGGCCAACGGTTTAACTCACTATTGACAATATTGTATATAGTAGGCATAAGACGGGGGAATGCAAGGACCAAAGCAATGTACGCCCTTCTCGCCAGCGACACCCGCCTGAAGCCCTTCGAAGCGGTGCGCGCCGTGCGGCGCCTGTTCGCAACCGGCGACACCAAAGAAATCTTCGCGATCTTTCGCGCCCTGCGCGGTCGTTCCGGCATCAAGGCCTTCCGCCGCTTCCAGCATAGCCCCACGGGATCGGCCGTGCTGCGCGAACGTCGCGTGCTGCTGAATGTTCTCACCGATCGCGCCGCCCTGTCGGCGCTGCCGGCCGGCACGATCGGCCGCGCCTATTTCGATTTCATGGAAGACGAAAAATTGTCGGCAGACGGGTTGGTGCAGGCCTCGCAGGACTGGGAAACCGATCCGGTGCCGCCCGACGTGAAGTTGTTTCGTGAACGCATGCGCGATTCCCATGACCTGACCCACACCCTGACCGGTTATGGCCGCGATCCGCTCGGCGAGATCTGCCTGCTGGCTTTCATGTATGCCCATTCGCGCAACCTGGGTGCGGCGCTGATCGTGGTCATGAGCTGGCCTCAATTGCCGCCCGCCGCGCGCGCCGCGGTGCGCGAAGCCTGGAAGAACGGCAAGACGGCGCGCTGGATGCAGGACATGGACTGGGAAGCCCTGTTGCCGCGCCCGCTGACCGAGGTGCGCCGCGAAGCACGTATTGCCGATCCCGCCGCCTATCATGCGGTGATGGCGTGAAAGAGCTGCTGCATTCGGCCCGCGCGGTGCTGACGGACATGGTGGCGACACTGTTCTTCCTGGCGCTTTATGCCCTCACCCACAGCATCACGCTGTCGGTCGCGGCGGGCCTGGCGCTGGCGCTGGGCCAGATCGGCTGGGAACTGGCCAGAGGCCGCAGCATCGATGCGCTGCAATGGATCGGCCTGGTGGTGATCATCTCGCTGGGAACCGCCACGCTGATTTCCGGCAATCCGCTGTTCGTTATGCTGAAGCCCAGCCTGATCTATTGCCTGCTGGGCGCGGCGATGCTCAAGCGCGGCTGGATGCTGAAATACCTGCCCGAACGCGCCCTTCAATACGTCGGCGATCTGGGCGTGACCTTCGGTTATGTCTGGGCGGGGCTGATGTTCTTTTCCGCAGGTCTCAACCTGGTGGTGGCGCAGCATATGAGCGTCCTCGGCTGGGCCGCGTTCATGGGTATTTACGCCACCGCCAGCAAGGTGATGCTGTTCGCCGGTCAGTATGCGGTGATGAAGATGATCGGAAAGCGCCGCGCTTACATGCGCCGGGCGATGGCCTAGCCGCGGACGATATTGATCTGGTGCACGGATTGGTCGGCGGTCTTTTCCTGGCCGAGGAATTCGATGCCGATGCCGTCGGCATGATGGCGCGCCACCCGGCCGGCGATCTGGGCGATCAGCACGAACTCGCCGATCGGCGGCTTGACGTCGGTCTTCAGCGACACGCCACCGACCGAAATATCCATCACCTCGCAATGCACGATCTGGCCGTCGGCGCGGGTGAACTTGGCAAAGCCCTTCTGGTTGGAGCGTTCATGACGGCGCAGCACGCTGTCATCCACCAGGGTCTTGTTGAGGAACAGGATCAGCTGCTCGGCGGTGCGCTCGCGCTTGGAGGGGGTGCAGACAAAGGCGATGCCGAAGCCATAGCCGTCGCGGCGCACCACATTGCCTTCAAAGCGGCCGAAGTTGTCGACATAGAGCACCACCGGAGTGCCGGCCTCGGGAATGATCTCGCAGACGATGGCCGCGCCGCCCGGCGACAGGTCGGAAATGGTGCAGCGGGATTCGCGGGCATCGGACGGAATGAACAGGCGCCCGGGCAGGTCCACCCGGACACGGCGAAAGCGCCGGCGCTCAGCCCCCGCCTTGGCGACGACCGGTTCGGCGTCCTTTAAGGACATCGCCAAGCCCTGCATGGGCCCCGCCCAATTGTTAATGTTTCAAGCCGTTGTACCCCCGGCAGGGTCAACAGGAGGTTACCGGAAGGCCGCAGAGGCCAAAAACCGCCTGTTTTTCGCTTTCGGGGGTCCATTTGAGGGGTCCGGAGGCGGTCAACCATTTTGAAACAGGGGCCTTTTTCGCTTCTGCCCGCCGCGCTATAGGAAAGGCGGGTAAAATTTTGCGGCACGGAGCAGGGCTGGGGCCCGAATTACACGCCGCCTCGTGGGGACTTAATAATATGCGCTTTGTGACTATTTCTCGCGGCCATTGCCGCCGCCTGACCATGCTTGCTGCGGCCGGCGTCCTGGCCCTGGGCCTTGCCGCCTGTTCCAGTGATGACGCCGAAGATGCCGGCGCCGGCACGCCTTTCACCCAGGCTTTGGCCAAGGACTATGGCGATCTGTCCGCCCAGGCCACCGCCCTGCCCGCCGAACCCGCCGAGGATTCAGGCGGCTTCTTCTCCTCGCTGAACCCCTTCTCGGACAGCGAAAGCTCCAGCGACCTGCTCGCCAAGGCCTTCACCGCCAAGGCGGACCTGGCCAATGGCGGCACCGAGCCGGAACTGGAAGCGGCCAATGGCCCGGCCCAGTCCGCCCTGCGCACCCGTCTGGTGCGTGACATCGCGGCCGGCAAGGACCAGTTCCCCGAACAGGCCGCCCGCGCCCAGGCCGATTATGACTGCTGGGTCCTGTACGGCACCGTGCCCAGCGCCGCTGCCGCCAGCCAGGCCTGCAAGACCGCGCTGGATTCCTCGATCGTGCGTCTGGAAACAGCCGCCCGCCCGGCTCCGCCGCCGCCGCCCGTGGCGTCTGCCCCGGTTCCGGCCCCGGTGCCCGCGCCGGCTGCCCAGGTCAGCAACGACTTCACGGTCTATTTCGACTTCGACTCCTGGACCCTGAAGGCCGAGCAGTTGACGGTGCTGGACTCGGTGATCGCCTCCGCCCGTACCGGCGGCCAAACCAACATCACGGTCGTCGGCCATACCGATACCTCGGGTTCCTCGGACTACAACCAGGCGCTGTCGGTCAAGCGCGCCAATGTTGTGGTCGAAGCCCTGGTGAAGATGGGCGCGCGCCGCGCGGCCATTCATGCCAGCGGCGTCGGCGAAACCGACTTGGCTGTCGCGACCGAAGACAATGTCAAGGAAGCCAAGAACCGCCGCACGGTTGTTACGCTTCAGCCGTAATCATTAACGTCACGAATACCAGCGGCCCGCGCCCCACAAGGCGCGGGCCGTTGCTTTTTTGCGGCTGTCCAAGGTCCGGCAAAGCGCCTAGGCTGATGTCATGAAACTGCGTCTTGCCCTGATGATCCTGGTTGTGGCCGGCCCTGCGCTGGCCCAGCGCAACGGCAATCTTCCCGTCAAGGAAATGAATTTCGACCTGTGGTGCCAGGAACAGGCGGGCCTGCCGGCGGAACGCTGCGACAAGCGCACGGCCCAGGATAATGCCGCGTTCGAGGCCTATCGCGCCAAGGTCGAGGCGTATGAAATTCCGTATTTGCAGCAGAAGAGAAATGCTGCGCGGCTGGATACCGACATCCTGCGCAATGATCCGGTGGATCACCCGCCGGTGAAGGACATCACCGCGCAGCGCCCGGACCTGAACACGCCGTCCACGACGATTCCGCCACGTCCTTAGACGAAGCGGCTGTAATCCTCGCTGTTGGCGGCGCGCCAGCGGCCAATCACATCGAACATTTTCTGAAGCAGGTCGCCGGATCCGAAGTGCAGGAATGCGGGACTGTCCTGTGACACCACCAGGCGCAGATACGGCGCCTTGGGATGGGCCCGCAAGCTCGGCGGCGGCGGGGGCGGCGGCGGGGGCTGATCCCGGTCCTGATCATAGGTGGAAAGCGGTTCGTCTTCCTGGATGATCTGCGAACCTACCAGGCGTTCATAGGCGATGGACCGGCCCAGAAGCGGGGTGGGATCGCTCAGCATCTGGACCATGCCGAAAAAGCGGGTGGCTTCGCCGCCATTGAAGGAGACAGGGGTGAGAATGGTTTCCAGCTCGACCATGCCGTTGTCGGCGGTGGCGGCGATGGAGGACAGGCACACCGGCTGGCCGGCTTTCAGCGCCTGGCGCAGCAGGGAAGACAAAGACAGGCCGGACTGGGATTCCCAATGGGCCAGGAAGCTGGTGCCTTTCAGTTCGAAACCGAAACGTTCGCACAGGGCGGTGCCGGCAAGACGGTAAAGCGGACGCGCCGGATTCTCGCAATCCAGGATGAACGTATAAGAAAGCAGGCGCTTGATGGCGCGCGGATCGATATCGGTCTGGTCGGGGACATCACGACCTTTGCGCAGCCGGCTCCAGTACCCAACCAGCAAATGCGAATTCTTATGCTTCATGGCCCCGTAATCCTTTGGTCCTTGAAGCCGTCATGCTCCGTAACGGAACGCATGGCGGCCATTTGCCAGGGAACAGAGCGAAAGCCATGCCAGTACGCCGCCCAAAGGCGCCGCACCTACGAAAACCTTACTGCTTCCTGAATTTTCGCGTTCCGCGCGTACAAACGCGCGAAAGATTCTCGAAACGGGGCAGAAATTTCCGGATTTAGGTTTCCGCGATTACCGGATTTTTATCGGTTGTCCCCCACACTGACCCAGAACATGGCGCAGTCCCATTTCGGGACAGGGCTAAAAGGTGGGGGTTCCTTAGCTGGCACGGATCATGAAGCGTCTCGCGCGACCATTCATGCCCCTGATGGTGAAGGAAACTGAGTATGTCCGTTAAAAGCCTGATGTTTCTTACATCCGCGCTGGTTTCAACCAGCATGGTTATCGAGCCGCTGGCGGCAAATGCCGGCGGGTTGAACCAGCTCGGCACGTCACACCACAACGCCGGTGTCTCAAATCCGTCCGACAAATGGGGCAACCCTTCGCCGAACGGCGGCCGTGTCTCAAACCTGACCTGCGATGGCGTGCCTGGCGTCGACCAGAGCAATATCCGCCAGATGAATGAACGCCGCTCGCCGGGCAACGGCATGAGCGCGTTCCGTCCCAATATGAACAACCCCGGCAACGCCGGTGGTAACGTTGGCAACAATGCCGCCAGCAATGTCGGCCGCAACGATGGCGGCCCGATCGGCGGCGGCAACATTTCCGGCAGCATCGGCTTCTCCAAGCCGCTCAACGTCTTCAACCGCAATGCCGATGGCGCGAACAACGATGCCGGCTTCGACGGCGGCAATCGCCGCAACTTCGACAACAACAATCGCGGCGGCGACAATGCCGGCCGCGGCAACTTCGGTAACTTTGGCGGCCGCCAGCTCAACGTGCAGGATCGCGCCAATTCCGACAATTCCCAGCAGCAGCTGAATGTCGACACCGGCAATGGCCGCCGCGGCAATTTCGGCGGCGGCAATGCCGGCGGCGGTCATCGCAACTTCGGCAGCGACCAGCCTATCAACACCTATGGCGCCCAGACGGGCGGCAACCAGGCCGGCGGCCAGATCAACGCCGACCACCAGGTCGACAATTCGCGCCTGTTCGGCAGCTCGCGCCGCATGAATGTGGATGCGGGCAGCCAGCAGCAGCATAACCCCGGCTTCAACGCCAACCGCTCGGGCGGCTTTGACGGCTCGCGCAAGATCGATGTCGACAACTCCTCGCGCTTCGGCGGCTTCGCGGCCGGCAATCGCGGCGGTTCCGACAATTCGCGCAAGATCGACGTCAATCCCGCCGCAACACCCGCCGGCAACCAGGCCGACACCGGCAGCCGTTTCGGCGGCCAGCGTCGCGCCGGGTTCGACAGTTCGCGCCAGATCGACGCCAATCCTTCAGTCGCACCCGCGACGGGACATCAAGATAACGGAAATCATTTCGGCGCCCAGCTTGGTCGCCGCGCCGGTTTCGACAATTCCCAGAAGATCGATGCCAACCCCACCGTCTTCAGCGGCGGCAACCACATCGATGCCCAGAACAACACCCAGAACAACAACCCGCGTGGCAGCTGGGGCGGCCAGGCCGGCTTTAACGGCGGCGCCAAGATCGACGTCCAGAACAACACCTCGCGCGGCAGCTGGGGCGGCCGCAATGGCGGCGGCAAGATCGACGCTGCGCCGAACACCGAGACCGCCTCCTGGGGCGGCGGCCATGCCCGCTATAACGGCGGCGACAAGAAGATTGATGTCAACAACAACATCACCTTCAACAAGAGTGTCGACAACTCCAAGAACATCGGGGTCTATAACGACCACCCGACCTATAACGTCGACAATTCCAAGCACTTCGACAATTCGAAGAAGATCGACATCTACAAGAACAATCGCCAGTACACCAACATCGACAACTCCAAGAAGATCGATGTCTACAAGCCGGTGACGGTCAACAACAACATTGATAATTCCAAGAATATCAATGTGTACAAGGACAACCACGTCACCAACAACATCGACGCGTCCAAGAACATCAACATCAACAAGTCGGTCGACATCTACAAGCCGATCACCATCACCAACAATGTTGATGCGTCCAAGAACATCAACATCACCAAGAATATCGACAATTCCAAGGTCATCGACGCGTCGAAGAACATCTCGATCAACAAGTCGATCGACATCCAGAAGACCAACATCTTCAACTTTGGCGGCTCGAACGGTAACGGCGGCGGTAACGGCCATGGCGGCGGCGGCAACAACGGCGGCAGCAATAATAACAACAATAACAACAACAATAACAACAACAATAATAACAACAATAATAACAACAACAACACGACCAACACGACCAACAATAACAACAACACGTCGGACGCGGCGGCGCTGGCGCTTGCCGCGGCGATCGCCGAACTGAATTCGACGATCAAGAACACCAACAACAATTCCTCGCAGGGCGGCAGCGCCACCAACACCGGCGGCACCACCAACATCACCGTGATCGGCGCCAGCGCGACGGGCGGCACCACCTCTTCCAGCGCCGAAGGCGGCGCCGGCGGCGTGGGCAATGGCGGTGCGGGCGGCGTGGGCCTGGGCGGCGCCGGCGGCGTCGGCACTGGCGGCTCCAGCGATGTGGACGTCACCGCCGAAGGCGGCGCGGGCGGCAAGGGCGGCACCGGCACGGGTGGCACCAATTCGGCCACCGGCGGCACCGGCACCGGTTATGGCGGCAGCGCCAAGGGCGGCAACGCTACCGGCGGCACTGCCAACGGCAACGGCACGGCTACGGCCAGCTCGGACAATTCCAGCACTGTCAC
>CANCMM010000047.1:0-9125 GCA_947379335.1 Alphaproteobacteria bacterium
GTCCCGGTCCAACAGGAAAAATGGCAGGGACGACAATTCCGGCGCCTTGGCGGCATAGGGACCCAGGGCTTCGACGGCGCGGCGGGCGCGCTTCTCGGCCTCGGCGCGCGCGCCCTCCAGGCCCAGCAGGGTGACCAGGGTCTGCTTGCCCATGTCGGCATCCTTGCCCACCGCCTTGCCGGTTTTTTCGGCTGTGGAGGTCACGTCCAACAGGTCGTCGGTGATCTGGAACACCACGCCCATATCCTCAGCATAGGCTTTCAGCCGGGCACGGGTTTCGCTGTCCGCCTGTCCCAGGATCGGGCCGGCCTCGCAGGAGAATTCGAAAAGCTGGCCGGTCTTGCGCCGCTGCAGGTCGATCACGTCTTCGACGCCAAAGCTCTTGTCGGCCAGCATGTCGATGATCTGGCCGCCGATCATGCCCGAATGGCCGGACGCTTCGGCCAGCCGCGCGATCAGCGCACAACGCACGTCGGCGCTCGGATGGGTGCGGGCATCGGCCAGGATCTCGAAGGCGATGGTGAGCAGTGCGTCGCCGGCCAGCACCGCGGTCATTTCATCAAAGGCGATATGGGTGGTGGGACGGCCACGGCGCAGATCGTCATCGTCCATGCAGGGCAGATCGTCGTGGACGAGGCTGTAGGTATGCAGGGCTTCGATCGCAGCGCCGACCCGAAGGCTGCGCGAATCATCCACCCCGAACAGCCGGGCCGAATGCAGCACCAGGAAGGGCCGCAGCCGCTTGCCCCCCGCCATGATGGCGTAGCGCATGGCCTCCTGCACCCGGGCCTGGCGCCCGGTGGGCTGGGGCAGGACGGCGTCCAGACTGGCGTCCACCAGCCTGGCGCTGGCGGCAATGGCCGGGGCCAGCTGGGGAACAGCCGCCCTGGCGGCCTGGATACTGCTGTCTGACACGATTTTTTGGCCCCCGGTTCGGACCGCTTTTAGCCTTGAAACTGCCCGCCTTGCCAGCCGGTTTGGGCGGGGTTCCCGTTACATTTCACCGCCCCCCGTCCGGGCGCCTGTTATCCATGCCTTCTAAGGGGTTGCACCCCCTATCTTGAAAGGCGAAAATGGCTATGTTGCAGCGCCGTAAAACTTGGGCCGGGGGCGGCCCAGGTTTGCCAACCCGTACAGGGATCGACATGCGAGTTATTCTTGCCCAGCCGCGCGGCTTCTGTGCCGGTGTCGTGCGCGCCATCGATATCGTGGAAAAGGCGCTCGATAAGTATGGCGAGCCCGTCTATGTCCGCCACGAGATCGTGCACAACAAGCATGTCGTGGACACGCTCAAGAACAAGGGCGCCCGCTTTGTCGAAGAGCTGGACGAAGTGCCCGAAGGCGCCGTCACCGTGTTCAGCGCCCATGGCGTGCCCCAGTCAGTGGTGAAGACCGCCCAGGACCGCGGGCTGCCGGTTCTGGACGCCACCTGCCCGCTGGTCTCCAAGGTGCACAACCAGGGCAAGCGTTATGTCGCCCACGGCCGCACCCTGATCCTGATCGGCCATGCCGGCCATCCCGAAGTCGAAGGCACCATGGGCCAGGTCGGCGCGCCGGTAACCCTGGTGCAGAACGAGGCCGATGTCGCCACCCTGGCCATCCCGCCGCAAACCCCGGTCGCCTATATCACCCAGACCACCCTTTCCATCGACGACACCAAGGGCATCATCGTCGCCCTGAAGAAGCGTTTCAGCGACATCGTCGGCCCCGAAACATCCGACATTTGCTACGCCACCCAGAACCGCCAGACCTCCGTGCGGGAACTGGCCAAGATCGCCGACGTGATCCTGGTGGTGGGCGCGGCCAACAGCTCCAACTCCAACCGGTTGCGCGAGATCGGCATCGAGGAGGGTGTGCCTTCCTACCTGATCAATGACGGCAGCGAGCTGAAAGCCGAATGGGTACGCGGCAAGGAAGTCGTCGGCCTGACCGCCGGCGCGTCCGCCCCCGAAGAACTGGTGCGCCACGTGATCGAAGCCCTGGGCGAGATCGAAGACGTGGAAGTGGAACAGATGGACGGCAAGAAGGAACATATCGAGTTCCGCCTTCCCGCCGAGTTGAGGGCTTAAGTCATGGGATCACTTCCGCTGCGCCAAGCCGCCAAGATCGGCGCTTATGTCGTCAGGAAAGAGCTGTCGGGCAAGAAGTACCCGCTGGTGCTGATGCTGGAGCCCTTGTTCCGCTGCAACCTGGCCTGCGCCGGCTGCGGCAAGATCGATTATCCCGATGAAATCCTGAACCAGCGCATGTCCTATGAGCAGTGCATGCAGGCGATCGACGATTGCGGCGCCCCCGCCGTGTCCATCGCCGGCGGCGAGCCCCTGCTCCACCGCGACATGGCCAGGATCGTGGAAGGCTATATCGCGCGCGACAAGTTCGTCATCCTGTGCACCAACGCGCTGCTGCTGGCCAAGAAGATCGACCAGTACAAGCCGCATCCCAATTTCACCTGGTCCATCCATCTGGACGGCGACAAGGGGATGCACGACAAGTCGGTGTGTCAGGACGGCACCTATGACCGCGCCATCGCCGCCATCAAGCTGGCCAAGTCCAAGGGCTTTCGCACCCAGATCAACTGCACTTTGTTCGACGGCACCGACCCCGAACGCACCGCCAAGTTCTTCGACGAGATGATGGCGATGGGCGTGGACGGCATGACCGTGTCGCCGGGCTATGCCTATGAGCGCGCGCCCGACCAGCAGCACTTCCTGAACCGCGAACGCACCAAGAAGATGTTCCGCGACATCCTGAGCCGCGGCAACGGCGGCAAGAACTGGGAGTTCACCAATTCGTCGCTGTTCATGGACTTCCTGGCCGGCAACCAGACCTATGAATGCACCCCCTGGTCCATGCCGCTGCTGACCGTGTTCGGCTGGCAAAAGCCCTGCTACCTGCTGGGCGAAGGCTATGCCGCGACCTTTACCGAGCTGATGGAAGGCACGGAGTGGGAAAAGTACGGCGTCGGCAAGTATGAGAAATGCGCCAACTGCATGGTGCATTGCGGCTTTGAAGGCACCGCCGCCACCGATGCGATCAAGCACCCCTTGAAGATGCTGCCGATCCTGATGAAGGGCATCAGGACCGAAGGCCCGATGGCGCCGGACATCGATCTGTCAAACCAGCGGCCGGCCGAGTTCACCTTCTCGCGTCATGTCGAGCACAAGATGTCACAGATCAAGGCCGGCAATTCCAACACCACAGAGGTCGAGGCAGCGGAGTAATTCCGCGAACGCCTGGTTGGAGCTCCGCGCGGTGCGGATCAGCGCCGGCACTTGTGTTGGCTTCCTCAGCAGCGATCCCAGCACCCGGCCGATGGCGATGCCGCCATCCGGCCTCATCGCCACCAGAGCTGCCGGCGGCAGCACATGGGTTGCGTCGTCCGAAATGATGCGCAGGCCCGCCAGCGGCAGGTTACGGGATGCCGCGAAGCGCGCCGCGATTTGGGATTCCATATCGACCGCCAAGGCGCCGGTCGCTTCATGCAGGCCGGACTTGGTCTCAGCCTTGTCGATAATGACATCGCTGCCGAACAACTGGCCCTGATGGACCTGCGGCAGGCGCGACACCAGCCGGTTGCGCCATCCGGCATGGCAGTCCCAGCTTTCCGCGCCGGTGATGACCTTTTCGGCGATCACCACGTCGCCGACCTTCAGATGCGGCGACAGCGCGCCAGCCAGGCCGATGGAGATCACGCCGCTAATATCACCATGCAAGGCCTTGAGCTTGGCTGCCAGCCCGTCGCCATCACCGCCGCCCGCGACGGCAATCACGCCGGCAACGCCGACGATGCCGGCTTCCTTGGACAGGCCCGTCACGGCCAATACGGTCACAGGCCGTATTCCACGCGGCGGCTGTTGCCGGTCTTGAGATTGCGATAGCGCGCCAGCGCCCAGAGCGGGAAGAATTTCGGATAGCCGTGATAGTTCAGATAGAACACACGCGGAAAGCCGCCACCGGTGTAATGCGGCTGGCTCCACAAGCCATCGCCGTCCTGCGTCGCCTTCAGATAATTGATGCCCCGCGCCACAGCCGGGTGATCCACCTGTCCCGCCGCCATCAGGCCCAGCAGCGCCCAGGCCGTCTGTGACGCAGTCGAAGGCGCGGGCTCATAACCTTTGTAATCCAGCTTGTAGCTGTCGCAATTCTCGCCCCAGCCGCCGTCCGGATTCTGGATTTGGATCAGCCAGTCGGCGCCCTTCTTCATGGTGGCGTGATCGGCCATCAAACCCGCGCCGTTCAGTCCCGCCAGCGCCGACCAGGTGCCATAGATGTAATTGACGCCCCAGCGGCCCCACCAGGAACCGTCGTCACGCTGGGTCTTGATCAGGTATTCGATGCCGGCCTTCAGGCGCGGATGATCGGTCTTGCCCAGCTGCGCCAGCATGCCGACGCAACGCCCCGACACGTCTTCGGTCGGCGGGTCCAGCAGCGCGCCATGATCGGCGAAGGGAATGTTGTTCAGGTAGGTATAGGAATTGTCAGCATCGAAGGCGCCCCAGCCGCCGTCGCGGCTCTGCAGGCCTTCCACCCATTCGGTGCCGCGTGCGATGGCGTCTTTGTATTGGTCGCGCTGCGCGGCACGGTCCATCGCCATCACCACCACGGCGGTATCGTCCAGATCGGGGTAGTAATCATTGCGATACTGGAAAGCCCAGCCGCCGGGACGCACATCGGGTTTTTCTTCCGCCCAGTCGCCTTTCACATCCAGCACTTGCAGCGGCTTCAGCCATTCCAGGCCGCGCGCCACGGCCGCTTCCGCAGCCGCATCCTTGGTTTCCAAGAGGGCATGCGCCACCAGCGCCGTGTCCCACACCGGTGAAACACAGGGCTGGCAATAGGCCTCGTCCGCCTTGATCACCAGCAGGTTCTCCACCGACAGCCTCGCGATCGCACGGTCGGGATGACTTTCCGGATAGCCCAGCACGTCATACATCATCACGCTGTTGGCCATGGCGGGATAGATCGCGCCCAACCCGTCCTCGCCGTTCAAGCGCTCGGTGGTCCAGGCGCGGCAGGTTTCGATCGCTTTGCCGCGCGCGCCCTTGGGCCAGGGTACGACCTTCAGCACCCGATCCAGCGTCCCAAAGAAAGCCGACCAGCCGGCGCTCTGGTGCGGCGCGCGAGGGCTGGCTGCGGGCACGCCGGGCACGAACAGCTCATCAATATGAATCCCGCGCGGATTGCGCGCCAGCGGCTTTTTCGCGCACAGCACCAGCAGCGGCACGATCACCGTGCGCGCCCAATAGCTCATCTTGGACAGGTGCACAGGAAACCAGCGCGGCAGCAGGATCAGTTCTGGCGGCACGGTGGGCACATCGTTCCAGGAACATTGCCCATACAGCGCCAGCAGGATGCGGGTGAAGACATTGGCCTTGATGGCGCCGCCGCGAGCATGCAGGGCTTCGCGGGCGCGGACCATGTGCGGCGCGTTGATGTCGTCGCCGATCATCTTGAGGGCGAAGTACGCTTTCACCGTCGCGGAGATGTCAAAGGCGCCTTCGTGGTACAGCGGCCAGCCGCCATGCGAGCCCTGGATGCGGCGCAGATAGACGCCGATCTTGCGCTCCAGCTCCAGGTTCGGCGTCTCAGCCAGGTAATGCACCAACAGCACATATTCGGCCGGGATGGTGGCGTCGGCCTCCAGCTCATAGACCCAATGACCGTCGGGCTTCTGCTGCGCCAGGATCGCAGCCGTGGCGGCGCCGATGGCGCCCTCCACGTCCACGAAAATGCCGGGGGTCAGCTGGTTCATGACGGCACTATAAAGACAGATGGCGCAGCGCCAAAGCCGCCGCGGTTTCGCCGGATCGCAGGGCGCCTTCGATGGTGGCGGGCAGCCCCGTCTGGGTCCAGTCGCCGGCCAGGAACACGTTGGGCCAGCCGGTCTTGGCGGCGGGGCGGCGGGCATCCTGTGCCGGGGTAGCGGCAAAGGTGGCGCGTTTTTCCTTGACGATCTGCCAGACGGGCATAGGCGCCGATATGTCCAGCGCCTTGGCGACATCGGCCCAGATGCGGGCGGCCAGCGCCTCGCGGTCCTGATCCACGATGGCATCGGCCCCCGACACCGTCACCGAGATGCGGTCCGGGAAGCTGAATATCCATTCGGCGGTGCCGCCGATCACCCCCAGCATGGCGGGCGCGCCCACCGGTGCGGGCATCTTGAAATGCGCATTGACGATGGCGCGGAAATCATCGGGCGCGGTCAGGGTGGGGATCAGGTCCTTGGCCACCCAAGGTGGTACCGCCACGACCACCGCATCATTGTGCGCCAGCGGCACGGCTGCCTCGCCCAGGTCCAGCGCCATGGCGCTGCGCCGGCCCAGCGTTATCCCGCGCAGCCGCGTGCCTAGCTGCACCTTGGCATCCCTGGCTTGCAGGTAGGCCAGCGCGGGATCGATGAAGGCCGCCGCCAAGGTGGGATGGGCGATGCGCGGACGGTAATAGCGGCCGCCCTTGGCCAAGGTCTCGCGCAGCACCGCGCCTGCCAGCACGGCGGAAGACTCTTCGGGCTCGGTGTTCAGCGCTGCCAGCAGAAAGGGATGCATCAGCCGCCGCCACAGGGGGCCACGGTCGTTGACGATGTCGCCGATGCGCGCCCTTTTGTCCGCCCACAGCAGCGGCGCATAGCTGAGGTAATCACCCGCGCGGCTGCCTGGCACCCGGCGGCCCGGGCGCGCGATCCAGTATGGCAGGCTGCCTTCATTGGGCCGCAAGGTCCAACGCTGATTGTCCTTCAAATCCACAAAGGCGAATTCGGCGCGCGGCGGTCCCGCCAGCGCATCCTTGGCGCCAATGCGCGCCAGATAGGCCTGAACCGCGCGGTTGCCCGACAGCACCAGGTGATTGCCATTGTCGATCACCCCGCCAAAAGCGGGATCGAAATAGGAGCGGCAGCGCCCGCCCGCCTGCGGCGCCGTCTCGATCACGGTCACCGACGCGCCGCGCGACGCCAACACCGTGGCCGCGGACAGGCCGGCCAATCCGGCGCCGATGACGTAAGCCTTCTTCATCCAAAAATGCCCTGGCGCAGGACCAGCGACAGCAGCCGCGACCGGGGCAGCGACACGCGGTGGCGCGGCGCCGTAAAGCCCTGCGCTTCGCTGGCGGACAGGATTTGCGAATAGACCGCGCCCATCAGGCGCGGCGTCTTGATCCGCCCCCTGGGCTTTGCCGCCAAGATGCGCTGGGCCTCGTCATAATGATGATGCGCCTGCGCCGCCACCTTGCGGCACACCGCATCGATCTGCGGCTTGTTGACAATGGCGCTGACATCCAGCGAGCGGCAACAATCCATTTCCTGCAGATATTCGCGCGGCAGGTAAAGCCGGCCGATAGCGGCATCCTCGTCGATGTCGCGCAGGATGTTGGTCAACTGCAGTGCCCGGCCCAGGTGATGCGCCAGGTCGAAGCCCGGCCCCTCATCCATGCCGAACACCTTGATGGACAACCGCCCCACCGCGCTGGCCACCCGGTCGCAATACAGATCCAGGGTAGCGAGGTCGGGCGCGACGATATCCTCGGCCACGTCCATGTCCATGCCGTCCAGCACCGCCAGAAAGTCATCAAGCCGCAACCCATACTGCGTGATGGCCGGCGCCAGGAAACGCACCTGCTGCGCGACGGTGCCGGCATACAGGCCGCACAGGTCGGCGCGCCATTGCTCCAGCCTTTCATGGCGTTCCGCGCGGGTACCCACGCCGTCATCGGCAATGTCGTCCACCTTGCGGCAGAAGGCATAGATGGCGAACATCGCGTCGCGCTCTTCGGCCGGCATCAGCCGCATGGCGAGATAAAAAGAGCTGCTCTTGGCCTTCTTCTGCACGGCCTTGGCGGCGGGGGCGCCGATATTCTCTGCATTGGTCATTTGGGGCGTCTCAGGCGCATCAGCGCAAAGGAAGGAAAGCGTTTCAGGAACAGGGCCGCCACGTCCATCCTGGAATGATGCACGGGCTGGCTGAGGGGATCGCGGTTCATCAGCATGGTATTCAGATCGTCGGCCAGGGTCTGGATCAGGTCGACTTCCAGCGCCAGCCGCCCGTCTTTTATACCGCGCGCGAAGGGACGCGAAGTCTCCAGCAGCTGCGCATTCTGGCGCGCCAGGCCGGCAATCACCGCCGTCAGGGCCGGATTGGCGCGTGTTTCGCCCAGCGTTTCAACCCCGATCCCAGCCAGCAGCGGTTCGGGGATATAGACCCGGTTCAGTTCGCGATAATCCTTGGCGCAGTCCTGCAGGTGGTTGATCACCTGGAGGGCAGCGCACAGGGCATCGTTGGCCGGCCACAGGTCGGGGCTTTCGCCATGCACATCCAGCACGAAACGGCCCACCGGCATGGCGCTGTAGCGGCAATAATCGATCAGATCGTCCCAGTCCTGGTAGCGCAGCTTGGTGCAATCGCGGCGAAAGGCTTCCAGCAAGTCCAGCGCATGCACCGGCGACAGGCCGCGCTCCTTCTGAATTTCGCGTAGCTTCACGCCTTCGGGTACCGCATCGCTTTGCCCCGTCAGGCTGGCGCGCATCTGTTCCAGCAGCGCCAGCTTTTCCTCCGGCGCGGCAGTGACATGATCGGCCACGTCATCGGCAGCGCGCACGAAATTGTAGAAGGCCATCACCGGCGGGCGATGCTTCGGCGCGATCAGGATCGAGGCGACGGGAAAATTCTCGTCCTTGTGGCCCTTGCCCGACTGAAGTTCGGCGACGCCCCTCTTCGGCAAAGAAGTCATGCCGCGCCCTTTCCGGCATCGGACTTTTGGACGGCAGCTTGGGCCCGGCCCTTCCACATCCCGCCCCTGCCCGACCAGTGCTGGACGGCCGACTGCAGGGTGAAGGCGGCATAGAAAATACCGATCAGCGGCAGGGCCAGGCCCCACAGCGGCGACAGGCGATAGAAACGCAGCATGGGCTGGTACATCAGCGCCATGATGATCCAGGCCAGCCAGCCAGCCAATTGCGAAACGCCCCAGGCGAACAGCGCCGTCATCACCGGCGCCAGGTAGACCAGCGCCAAGCCCAGCATGGTGCCGGCCAGAACCAGCGGCGAATAGCCCAGCTGAGCATAGGCGCTGCGCGTCACCATCTGGCGGATATCGGCGATATGGGGATAGGGCCGCAAGCTGACGGCGCGGTC
>CANCMM010000048.1:0-9023 GCA_947379335.1 Alphaproteobacteria bacterium
GACGACCCATTTTTTGCCGTCCTCATTGTGGAACAGCGACGGATCAAAGCCGCTGCTGTTGATGTGAATGGGGTCCGACCATTCGCCATCGATAGTCTTTGCCGTCACCAGGTAATTGTGGAAATCGCGCAGGGAGGCGCCGGTCGCCCCGCCGACTGACGTGCGGCCATAGCGCTTCACATCGGTATAGGCCAGGTAGAACTGCTGTCCGTCATGCGACAGGCACGGCGCCCAGATACCGCAGGAATCCGGATCACCTAGCATGTTGAGCTGGTTGGCGCGCCGCAGCGGTCGGGTCAGCAGGCGCCAGTTCACCAGGTCCCTGGAATGATGGATCTGCACCCCGGGAAACCATTCGAAGGTCGAGGTGGCGATGTAATAGTCTTCACCAACGCGCAGAATGGACGGGTCGGGATTGAATCCCTTGAGTATGGGGTTCTGGATGTCAGGCACGGGCGGGCTTTCGGATTACGGTCCAGGCAACGGCGGCGGCAACGATGTCCAATACCGCCAGCAGCATGAAAACCGGCGTATAACCGATCTGGTCGACTCTTTGTCCCAGCTCCAGCGTGAAGATCAGGATGCCGAGGTTGGCGCAGGTGCCGGCCATGCCGGCCACGGTGCCGACCTCATGACGGGGGAAAAGGTCGGTGGCCATGGTAATCATCGTGACGGACAGGGTTTGATGGGCAAAACCCGCCAGGCTGATCAGCGCCACGGCCATCAGCGGGTCCTTTACCACGCCGGTAAAGGCCACGCCGATCATCATAAAAGCGCCCAGGGTGAAGGCGCCGCGCCGGGCATCGATCAGGTCCAGACCGCGCTTCTGCAGGAACAGCACAACACTGGGTCCGAAGATGCAGCCCAAATCCGCGGCCAGGAAGGGCAGCCAAGCATAGAGCGCAATATGCTTGAGATCGAAGCCCCGCACGGTGGTCAGGTACAACGGCACCCAGAAAGACAGCATTCCCCAGGTCGGATCTGTCAGAAAGCGGGGAATGGCAATACCCCAGAAATTGCGCCGCTTGAGAATCGACAGAATCGACGGCTTGTTGCCCGCGGCTTGCAGGAAAGCTTCCTGGCCTGAGACGATATAATCGCGTTCTTCCGGCGAGAGCCCGGGATGCTGGAGCACGGGGCGGTAAAACAGCAGCCACAATCCCACCCATGCCAGGCTGATCAGACCGACGATGACGAAGGAGGCTTGCCAGGAATAATTGAGGATCGCCCAGGCAACCAAGGGGGGCGCGATCATCGAGCCCAGGGACGGCCCGATATTGTAGAGCCCGCCCGCCAACCCACGCTCCTTGGCGGGAAACCATTCCGAGACGACCTTGAGGCCGCCAGGCGAAAATGCGCCCTCGGCGAAGCCCAGCAGTCCCCGCATACCCGCCAGAACCTGCCAGCTGCCCGCCAGTCCATGCGCCATGCAGATGACCGACCACAGGAAGGCGAACAGCGCGAAGCCCGACTTCACGCCCAGAACGTCGATGACATAGCCCACCACGGGTTGCAGCATGATGCCGCCCTGAAAGGCCGAGGTGATCCAGCCATATTGCTGGGTGGTGATGTGCAGATTGGCAATGACGGTGGGCGCCGCGATGGACAAGGTCTGGCGCGACAGGAAATTGACCATGGCCCCGACCATGATCAGCGCAATCGTCAGCCATCGGAGCCCCAGAAAGCGGCGCATCGTTTCTCCCTTTGCCCATGGGGCTTGTTCTTGTCTGGCAGTCTAGCCGCTTCGCCGCCCGGTTGACCGGCCGCAAGGAAATGGTAACGCTAACTTTCAAGCGCGCAAGGAAAATAAGGGAGAAGACCATGGAGGGATTGAGGCGCCGCGATCTCGCAGTTGCGGCCGCGACGGGCGCCCTGGCGGCAGGCTTGGCCACCACAGCCCGGGCTGCAACGGAGCCAGACTCGCTGGATGCCCTGGCCAAGGCCAAGGGCTTTGCCGGTTTCGGCAGTTGCATGGGCGGCGGCGCGGAGGATTTTGCCTCCTCTTTCAACGATGCCGGGGTGCGCGCGATTCACCAGCGCGAATGCGGCATCCTGGTCTGTGAGAACGAGACCAAGTGGGTGGCGCTGAGGCCGAATCCTGCCGAATATTCCTTCTACCTCGCCGACCGCATGGTGGACTGGGCGCTGGCCAACAGCATGCAGATGCGGGGCCATACGCTCCTGTGGCAGAAGACGCAGTATTTCCCCAAATGGCTGGTCAATTACGATTTCGGCACCCGTCCGGCGGCCGAGGCCGAGCGGCTGCTGCGAGAACACATCACCACCGTCTGCCGTCATTTCGGTACCCGCATTTTCACCTATGACGTGGTGAATGAGGCGGTGGACGAAATCACCGGCGAAATTCGCCAGACTCCTTTCACCAAATATCTGGGCGACAACGCCATAGACATCTGTTTTGACGCCGCGCACGCGGCCGCGCCGCATGCCAAACTGGTCTATAACGATTACATGGGCTGGGGCCCGGCCAGCGCCCGCCACCGCGACGGGGTGCTCAAGCTTCTGGCGCGGTTGAAGGCGAACAAGGCGCCGGTGCATTTGCTGGGCGTGCAAAGCCATATCGGGCCCGGCACCAATGTGGAATCCCAGGGACCCAACACCTTCAGCGCCGCCGATCAGGCGGCGTGGAAGCAGTTTCTGGATGCCGCGGTGGCGATGGATCTGCGTCTGGCGCTGACCGAGTTCGATGTCAGCGAGCGCGGAACCTCGCCCGGCATTCCCGAACGCGACCGTTTCATGGCCGATCTGGCGCGCCGCTATCTCGACTTCATGTTCGCCTATCGCCAGACCGACTATCTGATGGCCTGGGGCATGATGGACCATTATTCCTGGCTGCAGAATTTCGGCGGCAAGCGCCCTGATGGAATGCTCAAGCGGCCGTCCCTGTATGACGACAATTACCAGGCCAAGCCGCTGCGGCAGGCGATCGCCGCGGCGTTGCGCAACGCGCCGCCGCGCGCCTGAGGGCCCATGATCCGCCGTCTGACCGCCGCCCTTCTTTTCCTGCTGGCAGTTCCGGTGTTGACAGGGCCTGTTCGGGCCGAGGACGGCTATGATCTCTGGCTTCGCTATCGTCCCATGGACACGGGCGCCCAGGCGCAATATCGCCCGCTTGCGACAGGGGTCGTCTCGGAAGGCTTATCCCCGTCATTGGACGCGGCCAAAAGCGAGCTGGTACGCGGTCTTTCCGGCCTGCTGGACAGGTCCGTAAGCACTGGCGCGGTAACCGATGGCGCGGTGGTGATCGGCACCCCGGCCACATCGCCATTGCTGGCCGGGCTTAAGCTACCTCTGGCGGGCCTTGGAAACGAAGGTTATCTGATCCGCAGCACGGCGCTGAATGGCCATGCCGTCACCGTCATCGCCGCCAATAGCGATATCGGCGTGCTGTATGGCAGCTTTGCCTTCCTGCGCCTGATCCAGACCCGCCAGCGGCTCGCGCATCTCGACATCACCAGCGCGCCGCGCCTGAAACTGCGGCTGCTCAATCACTGGGACAATCTGGACGGCACCATCGAGCGCGGCTATGCCGGCCACTCCATTTTCGACTGGCACAAGATGCCCGACTATATGGACCCCCGTTACACCGTGATGGCGCGGGCCGATGCCTCTGTCGGCATCAACGGCATATCGCTGAACAATGTCTCCGCCGATCCCTGGATATTGTCGTCCATGTACATCGAAAAGGTGGCGGCCCTGGCGGCGGTGCTTCGACCCTATGGCATCCGCGTCTATGTCGCCGCCAAGTTCAGCGCGCCGGTGGAACTGGGCAAGCTCAAGACCGCCGATCCCAACGATCCGACGGTGCAGGCCTGGTGGAAGAAGGAAGTGGACGGCATCTATCGCCGCATTCCCGACTTCGGCGGCTTTGTGGTGAAAGCCAATTCGGAAGGCCAGCCAGGCCCCCGCGACTATGGCCGCAGCCAGGCCGAAGGCGCCAATGTCATCGCCGACGCGCTGGCGCCGCATGGCGGTACCGTGTTCTGGCGCGCCTTTGTCTATAGCGAGAAGGACCCGACGGACCGCGCCAAACAGGCTTATAACGAATTCAAGCCGCTGGACGGCGTCTTCCGCGACAATGTCTTTGTCCAGGTCAAGAACGGCGCCATCGATTTTCAGCCGCGAGAACCCGCGCATCCCCTGTTCGGCGCCATGCCCAAAACCAACCTGGCGCTGGAAGTGCAGCTCACCAAGGAATATCTCGGCCAGGCTACGCATCTGGTCTTTCTGCCGGCCCTTTTCAAGGAAGTGCTGGATTGGGACACGAGGGCGCGCGGCCCAGGCTCGACCGTGGCGAAAGTGATCGATGGGTCGCTGGAAGGACATGACCGCTCGGCCATGGTGGGCGTGTCCAATATCGGCGACGACCGGAATTGGACAGGCTCTTCCTTCAACCAGGCCGATTGGTATGGCTTCGGGCGCCTGGCCTGGAATCCCGCGCTTAGCGCCGAACAGATCGCGCAGGAATGGCTGGGCATGACCTTCACCGACAGCCAGGCCTTCATGGATGCACTGACGCCGATGATGATCACCAGCCGCGAGGCGGTGGTGGATTACATGACGCCGCTGGGCCTGCATCACATGTTTGCTAGTAACCATCATTACGGACCGGGCCCCTGGGTCGACGACTTGTCCCGTCCCGATTGGAACCCGATCTATTACAATCGCGCCGACGCCAACGGGCTTGGTTTTGACCGCACACCAGGCGGCAGCAACGCCACCGCCCAATATGCGCCGCCGCTAGCCAGGCTGTTTTCAGGCCCGGACATTCCGGACCGCTATCTGTTGTGGTTTCAGCACGTCGCCTGGGACCACAAGATGAGGTCTGGTCGCACCCTGTGGGGCGAGATGATCGTACATTACGATGCCGGTATCGCCGCGGTAGGGCAGATGCGCCGGACCTGGACGGCTATGAAGCCGTACGTGGACGAGGAGCGCTGGTCACAGACTGCTGCATTCCTGGCGATCCAGGAAAAGGAAGCGCAATGGTGGCGTGACGCGTGCATCGCCTATTTCCAGACTTTTTCACATATGCCGATGCCGCCGGGTCACACCGCGCCGCCGCACGATTTGGCATACTACAAGGCGATCTACGTTCCCTACGCGCCGGGTGCGCCCGGCGTAACCTCCGCTGCCTTCCACAACAAGCCCTGGGATCCGCAGGACTAGACGTCGCGGCAGATTGGGAGATGTACCCCCGTCCTATCAGGCCTTGATGATCCGACGAACCTCGCCATGCGGGTCATCCACCATGCGGATCTTGTTGTCGAAGATCATGGTCTGCATGCGCTGCGGATCAGTTGGCATCCAGCCGATGCCGGGATTGCCGGCGGCGGCGAAGTTGGCCCAGGCCGTCGCCATTTTTTTGGCAAGCGCCTGCGCCTCGGAAGTGTTGCCGGTGCCCTGTTCACAGCGCTTGGTGTTGTCGAAGCAGAAGGCCAGCTCGGATGTGTGCCAGGCGCCGCACACGCCATCGAGCTGCGGCGACTGCCAGGTGAACCAGTACTGATAGACCGGCGCGCCGCCCAAGGCGTGTTTCAATCCGATCATGCGTTCCACATTGTTGCGCTGTGCCAGCCCCGCCACGCCATAGGACAGGGTGCGAATGGCCTTGCCGGGGTTGGCAGCCTTCATCGCGTCGACCAGCCGGTTGGCCTTGTCCGCACCGTAGGTTTTGGTCAGCGACGCTCGCCACTCCGTTTCGCTGGGATTGGACCGATAACCGTAACCCTCCTCGCTGACGGACCCGATGATGAGGGGAATGTCCTTGGACAATTCCGGGGCCGCATCAAAGAACGGCCGCACCGGCACGACATGGCCGTCCATGGTGGGCGCCCATCCGGCGCGGCGCACCGAGCTGGGCGGGAAAAAAGCTCCGGGCGGCAGGGGGCCATTGACCTTGGCAACAGCAGCCTGGCCGGCAGCGTAGAGCTTGGACCATTCGGTTTGCTGCAGGCCGGCGATGTCCTTCGGGCCCAGGCCGAGCTCTGTCATCAACTGCCGCGCCAGGGCGCGCGACTGTTCGGCGTCGGCGAAATTGCCGCCCCCGCCCGATTGCACGCAGGCGGTATGGAACAGGCCGCGCGCCGAAGGCATGCCCATCAGGCAGGTGACTTTGGAACCGCCGCCGGACTGGCCGTAGATCATCACGCGCTCGGGATCGCCGCCGAAATGGGCGATATTGTCCCGCACCCAACGCAAGGCCGCGACAAGATCGGTCATGCCGACATTGGCGGACTCCGCATAATCAGCGCCTCCGATTTCCGATAGATCCAGGAAACCCAGCGTATTGAGGCGGTGATTGACCGAGACCTGCACGACATCGTGATGCCGCGCCATCTGCGCGCCTTCATGTGAGGGCAGCTCATAGGCCGAGCCGAAAGAGAATCCGCCGCCATGAAAATAGACCATCACCGGCTTTTTCCCGGACAGGCTGGAGGTCCAGATATTCAGCTTGAGCATGTCCTCGCCGAGATAACCGTCATCCCAGTCGAACAGGAACGAAGTTTCGACTGACTTGAAGTCATGCAGGTTCTGGGGGCAGTTGGCGCCATAGATCAGGGTGTGCCGTTCGCCCTGCCAGGGTTCGGGCGGCTTGGCCGGCAGCCAGCGATTGGTGCCGCCCGTGTCCTGGCCATAGGGCACGCCCTTGAAGGTAAAAACGCCGCCATCCAGGTAGCCACGCACCTTGCCATATTGGGTGTCGGCGATGGCCGATCGTGGCGTGGTGCAATTGCCGGGTTCCTGGTGCGCGGCCGTCTTGGTGCCATCGGCGGCGTGCGCGCGGGTGGCGAGCGCCGCGCCGCCGGCCGTCAGGAGCATCGCGCCGCGGCGGCTAAGATCTGTCACGCCTTGAGACATGGATTCCCCTCCCTCTATGTTGCGGTGATCCTAGTCGCCGGCGGGAAGTTTGGGAATGATTTGTCAGACAAATCGGGGAGCGCGAACTGAGCCTGCGAATGCTGCATTGCAACCAGATTTTGCGCGCGCCCGGCGTTGTTTTGCCCGCCGGAATCAATAAACTCAGACAAAACAAAAGTAACTTTCGGATCGGTATACAGTTCGTGTTTGTGACACGGACCACGCCGGACGGTCGAGAGGGGTGACGTTGTGTTCAAGGTCATGTTTGCAGTCCTGTTGGGCGCCGTCCTGGCGGCGCCGGCCTTTGCGCAGGTAAAGAACAACGTGCCCGAAGTCGTGCCTGGTGCGCGTCCCGACACGGCAGAGCACATCAAGGTCCATGGCACATCGCTGGAAGGCAATCTGGAAGGCGACGCAGCGGACCGCGACGTCCTGATTTTCCTGCCGCCCAGCTATGCCACCGACAAGGCGCGCCGCTATCCGGTGGTGTATGCGCTGCACGGCTATTCCATCGGCGCCGAGCAGTGGAGCCATGAAATCCATGTCCCCCAGACCATAGAGGGGGCTTTCGCCAAGGGCGCGAAGGACATGATCGTGGTGCTGCCGGATTCCAAGACCGTCCATAACGGGTCGATGTATTCCAGCTCGGTCACCACGGGGGATTTCGAAAACTTTGTCGCGCACGATCTGGTGGCCTATGTCGACGCGCATTACCGCACGCTGGCCGCGCGTGAAAGCCGCGGTCTGGTGGGACATTCCATGGGTGGCTATGGCGCCAGCCGCATCGGCATGAAGCATGCCGATGTCTTCGGCAGCTTGTACATCATGAGCCCCTGTTGCCTGTCGGCGCGCGCTGCCGGCGCGTTCAAGCCCGAAGATGAAGCGGCGCTGGCTGCTGTGAATACCCCTGCGGATTCCGCCAAACTGCCGTTCTTTCTGCGGGCGCAACTGGCCAGCGCGGCCGCCTGGTCGCCCAATCCCAAAAAGCCGCCGCTCTATCTCGACCTTCCGGTGGGCGAGGACCAGCAGGCCGTGCTGGCCAAGTGGGCCGCCAACGCACCGCTGAGTTTCCTGGACCAGTACGCCGGCAACTTGCGTCGTTATCGCGCCATCGCCCTGGATGTGGGCGATCAGGACGGTTTGCGCGCTGATACCGGTAAACTGCATGAGGCGCTGGACGGGTACGGCATCGCGAACACATTCACGGTTTATCCGGGCACCCATACCAGCAACGTCGCCTTTCGCTTCCAGGATTTCGTGATGCCGTTCTTCAGCAACTCGCTGTCATTCGATCCGCCAAAGTGAGGCCGACCATGCTGTCCAAGCGCCAACTTCTGAAGCGCGGCACTGCGGCCTTGGCAGGCGCGGGCGTACCTTTTCGCGCCATGGCGGCGGATGCGATAGCGTCCGGGCCGTTTCAGGCAAACTGGGATTCCCTGAAGTCTCAATACCAGGCGCCCGACTGGTTCTGCGACGCCAAGTTCGGCATTTGGGCTCACTGGTCAGCGCAGTGCGTGCCAGAGGCCGGCGATTGGTATGCCCGCAACATGTATCTCCAGGGGCAGAAGCAGTATCAGCACCACCTGGAACATTACGGTCATCCTGCCGATACCGGTTTCATGGAAATGAACAACCGCTGGAAGGCGGAGAAGTGGAATCCTGACGAACTGATGGGTCTGTATGCCAAGGCCGGCGCAAAATATTTTGTCAGCCTGGCCAACCATCACGACAATTTCGACAATTACGCCTCGCGCTTCCATGCCTGGAACAGCACCCGCGTGGGTCCCAAGCGGGATATCGTGGCAGGTTGGGCCAAGGCGGCGCGGGCGCGGGGCTTGAAGTTCGGCGTCTCAAATCACTCCGCGCACGCCTGGCACTGGTTCCAGGTGGCTTATGGTTATGATCCCGAAGGCGCGCGGGCCGGCCAGCGCTACGATGCTTTCAAGCTCACCAAGTATGACGGCAAGGGCAACTGGTGGGAGGGGCTGGACCCGCAGGAACTGTATGGCGGGGCGGTGATGCCCATGCCGGACGGCATCACATCGATCAAGGATGCGGGCGTCTTCCATGAAGCCCACGACCGGATCTGGGAAGAGGCGCCGCCGCTCGCCAACCCGGCCTTTGTGCGCATGTGGCAGCTGCGT
>CANCMM010000049.1:0-9021 GCA_947379335.1 Alphaproteobacteria bacterium
AGGAACAGCATGCCGTTGTGGCTCCAGAAGGGGCCGCCGTCCGGGCGCTGGATATGGTTGAACAGTTCCTTGTCGGCGGTGAGCTTTTCGGTCAGGCGCGCGGCGGCGGATTCCGCCAGCTCGGGCGTGGCGCCGTCGATCACCACCACCGTCAGGTTGGTCTGTTGCGGGAAGGCGGCATCGAACCGCGCCTGGCGCATGCGCCAGCCCACCTTGGCATCGATCAGCTGCTCGCTGTCGGTGTTCATGGCGAAATTCTGCTGGGTATACCAGGCCGTGCCGCCCGCCAGCACGAGGCAGGCGGCGATCACGGCCCAGGGCCAACGGCAGCAAAAAGCGACAATGCGCTCCACGATTGTCATGGCCGTTTTAGAGCATTTTCCACGCGCCGATAAAAGCCAAGCTTTTGCTGGTCTTGGCCGCAGGCTCGGCATGGCTTAAACAGTGGGCAACCGGAGATCCCCGCCATGAGCCATCCTGAACTGCTGCGGCTGCGAGACAGTATCGACAATATCGACGCGGCGCTGATTCACATGCTGGCGGAACGATTCAAGTGCACCCAGGCGGTGGGCGAGTTCAAGGCGACCCATGCCCTGCCGCCGGCCGATCCGGCGCGCGAGGCCGCCCAGATCGCGCGCCTGCGCAAGCTGGCCACTGATGCCAAGCTGGACCCGGACTTCGCGGAAAAGTTCCTTGGCTTTATCGTCAAGGAAGTGATCCGGCATCACGAGGCTATTGCAAAAAGCCGGTCCTGAACGAAAGCAAGAACGCGAGCGGCGCATTCCGCGCCGCGACCTTCAGCATCCTCAAACATCCTCCCCTTCGCGCGCGTGAGCGCGCATGGAAGGGGAGGTGTCGGCAACGAGGTGTCGGTTTACCGACCCGAGTTGCCGACGGAGGGGATCAATTAAAAAGCCAGCGGCTTTGCGTGCTTGACTTGCGGCAGCTTGGCGACGGCTTCGGCCACCGCAGCCGGCACCGGTCCGTCCACTTCGATCAGGGCGATGGCGTCCTGGCCCGGCGCGCTGCGGCCAAGGGTGAAGTTGGCGATGTTGACCTTGGCATCGCCCAGAATGGTGCCCAGCTTGCCGATGAAACCCGGCTTGTCTTCGTTGACGATATAGAACATGTGCGGCGCGAATTCGGCGTCCAGGCCGATGTCCTTGATCTGGATCAGGCGCGGGCGGCCATCGGAGAAGACGGTGCCGGCGACCCGGCGGGTGGAGCCGTCGCTCATGCTCACCACCAGCTTGATATAGCCTTCATAGACGCCCTGCGCGTCGCGGCGGGTCTCGCTGACCTTGATGCCGCGTTCCTTGGCGATCACGGGCGCATTGACCATGTTCACCTCCGACAACATCGGCTTGAGCATGCCCGCCAGTGCCGCCTGGGTCAGAGCGCGGGTGTTGAGCATGGAGGGCGTGCCTTCATAGACGATCTCGACGCCGGTCAGGCTGGAGCCGGTGAGCTGGCCCGCAAAGGAGCCCAGCTTTTCCGCCAGTGAAATCCAGGGCCGCACTTTCTGGGCCTCGCTGGCCGAGATGGACGGCATGTTCAGCGCATTGGTGATGGCGCCGGTCAGCAGGTAATCGGAAATCTGCTCGGCCACCTGCAGGGCGACATTCTCCTGCGCTTCGGTGGTGGAAGCGCCCAGGTGCGGCGTGGCCACGACCTTCTCATTGCCGAACAGGATGTTTTCCTTGGCCGGTTCGATCTCGAACACGTCCAGCGCCGCGCCGGCGACATGGCCGTTGTCGATCGCCGCCTTCAGCGCGTTTTCGTCGATCAACCCGCCGCGGGCGCAGTTGATGATGCGCACGCCTTTCTTGGTCTTGGCCAGGGCGTCGGCCGACAGGATGTTCTTGGTTTCGGGCGTCATCGGCACATGCAGGGTGATAAAGTCGGCGCGGGCCAGCAGGTCGTTCAGCTCCACCTTCTCGATGCCCAGGTCGTTCGCGCGTTCCTGCGACAGATAGGGGTCGAACGCGATGACGCGCATCTTCAGGCCCTTGGCGCGGTCGGCGACGATGGAGCCGATATTGCCGGCGCCGATCAGGCCCAGCACCTTGCCGGTGATCTCCACGCCCATGAAGCGGTTCTTTTCCCACTTGCCGGCCTGGGTCGAGGCGTTGGCGGCCGGCAGTTCGCGCGCCAGCGCCAACATCAGCGAGATGGCGTGTTCGGCGGTGGTGATGGAGTTGCCGAATGGGGTGTTCATCACGATCACGCCGGCGGCGGTGGCGGCGGGAATGTCCACATTGTCGACGCCGATGCCGGCGCGGCCCACAACTTTCAGATTCTTGGCGGCCTTCAGCACATCGGCGGTCAGCTTGGTGGCCGAGCGGATGGCGATGCCGTCATACTGGTCGACGATCTTGAGCAATTCCTCCTTGGACAGGCCGGTCTTCACATCGGCGTCCACGCCGCGCTCCTTGAAGATGGCGACGGCGGCGGGGCTGAGTTTGTCGGCGATCAGGACCTTGGGCATGGGGTAATCCTTCAGTTGAGGGCGGAGGCGCCGGCGGCGCCTGTATAGATGGGACGGGTTTTGAGCAGGGCCTCGGTCAGGCCGATGGGGTTGATGCGGTCGACGCGGTGGATGTCGAACACCATGCCGGGGACCCGGGCCTGGGCGGCTTCTTCAATGGCCGCAATCAGGGACGGCCAGTCGCCGCTGCTATCCTGCTCGATGCCGACCAGCGGATGGCGTTCGCCGCCGCGGTCTGAAAAGCCGACCTTTACCATCCAGGCGGCCAGCACGTCGGGCCGGCCCGCGAACACCGAAGCCAGCGCCTCCACCAGTGCGGCGGGATGTTCTTCTTCAAGGGAATATTGCGGGATGCCGGCGCCCGGACCATCCAGCAACTGCAGGATTTCGCTCACCGACAATTCCTTGCCGTATTCGGAAGCCGGATTGAGGATCACCGGCGCGCCGCGCGTGATGTCCAGCAGATCGCGGCCCCGGATGCTGAGAAACTTCGTCTCCTGCTTCACGAATTCCTGCATCCGCAGCATAGAGGAAAAGACCGGCAGGTATTGCGCGCCGTCCTTCAGGCCCGTGACCAGGTTCAGTTTGCCGCCGGACGACAGGGCAAATTCCTCGGCGGCATTTTCCATGCCTTCCGCGGTCCCCATCACCAGCAGATTGCTGTCCAGCAACAGGCGATAAAAGTCCGGCCCGGCGGCGGGATTCTTCGCCGCCTTGACCAGCGCCTGTTCCAGTGCGTTTTCAGAAATGAACGGCATGGAGAAACTCCGTTGCTGGGATCAGGCTTTGACTTGCGCGAAAGCCCAGTCGAGCCAGGGCGCCAGGGCTTCGAGATCGGCGGTGTCGACCGTGGCGCCGCACCAGATGCGCAGGCCCGCGGGCGCGGCGCGGTAGCCGGCGATGTCAAAGGCAACACCCTCCTTGTCGAGCAGGGAGGTCATCTTCTTGATCAGGTCCTGCTTGGCCTCGTCGTCCAGCGCGGTGAAGGCCGGATCGGTAACCGCGATGCAGACGCTGGTGTTGGAGCGGATGGACGCATCCTTGGCCAGGAAACCGGCCCAGTTCGAATTCGCGACCCACTTTTCCAGCGCATGCAGATTGTCGTTGGAGCGGCCGATCAGCGCCTTCAGGCCGCCCAGGCCTTCGGCCCAGCTCAGCGCATCCAGATAGTCTTCCACCGCCACCATGGACGGAGTGTTGATGGTCTCGCCTTCGAAAATGCCGTCCACGATCTTGCCGCCCTTGGTCATGCGGAAAATCTTGGGCAGCGGCCAAGGCGGCGTGTAGCTTTCGAGGCGCGCTACGGCGCGGGGCGACAGGATCAGGATGCCGTGCGCGGCTTCGCCGCCCAGCACCTTCTGCCAGGAGAAGGTGGTGACATCCAGCTTGTCCCAGGGCAGATCCATGGCAAAGGCGGCGCTGGTGGCGTCGCAGATGGTCAGGCCTTCGCGGCTCGCCGGAATCCAGTCGCCACTCGGCACCTTCACGCCGCTGGTGGTGCCGTTCCACACGAACACCGCGTCATGGGCGGGATCATATTGCGTGAGGTCGGGAAGCTCGCCATACGCGGCCTTGAAGACGCGCGCGTCCTTCAGCTTGAGCTGCTTGACCGTGTCGGTGACCCAGTCCTCGGAAAAACTTTCCCAGGAAAACAGGTCGACGGGGCGTGCGCCCAGCATGGACCAAAGCGCCATTTCGACGGCGCCGGTGTCGGACGCGGGCACGATACCCAGCCGGTAACCTTCGGGAACGCCCAAGAGCTTCTTGGTGCGCTCGATCGCATCCTTCAGCTTGGCTTTGCCGGGCTTGGAGCGGTGAGAACGTCCCACCAGCGCGCCTTTAAGGGCTTCGGGGGTCCATCCGGGGCGCTTGGCGCAGGGGCCGGAGGAAAAAAAAGGCCGTGCGGGACGCACAGCCGGACGAACTACTTCAGTCATCGCGGTTCATTCCTTCCAGAATGATAGCACCTCGTTGGGGAGGTGTGGCCCGGGGCCGATATAGGCGCGAGTGCCCCTCGCGTCAACGCAAAGATTCGCGAACGGACCTCAGGGAACAGTGCGGCCTGTTGATGCGTTGTCCAAAAGTCAAAAAATGTCAGGAACTTCCATGGCTTCCGTTTCGTCCGAAAATGCCGGCAAGCCCCGCAAAGCCCCACCCGCGCTCAACCTGCCGCTGGACAGGATCGCCTTCATCATCGTCAAGGCGCGCGAATATGACGTGAAGGAAGAAGACGGCGATCCCGATGATAGTTCCAATCCCGCCGATGACGGCCAGACCGATGTGCTGACCGACAAGGGGGATGATCCGGTGCGCGAGGAGTTGTTGGGCGCGATTCGCAGCCTGAACGATGACGAACGCATCAAGCTGGTGGCGCTGGCCTGGCTGGGCCGCGGCACCTATGACATCGACGAATGGAAGGAAGCGATCGCCACCGCGAAAACCGAACATTCGCGCCGCACGGCGGAGTATCTGCTCAACCTGCCGCTGCTGGGCGATTACCTGGAAGACGGCCTGGCCATGTTCGACGAAGGCATTGTCGATGTTTCCGACAAGACCGAAGGCGTGGATGGCGAGAACGAGCCGCTTGCCAATATGAAAGACAAGCCGGCGCGTCAGTAACTCAGACTTCGATTTCGCCCGTCAGGTACAGCGCGCAAGTGCCCTGGATGATGGTGCGGGCGCCGTCGTCGGTGCACAGAAGATCGCCGCCGCGCGGTGATGCCTGACGCGCCTTCAAAGTTTTCTTCCCCAGCCGCTTGGCCCAGAACGGCGTCAGGGCACAATGCGCCGAGCCGGTCACCGGGTCTTCCGGCACGCCGTAATAGGGCGCAAAGAAACGCGAAACCATGTCATAGGGTTTGCCGCCGCCGGCCGCGGTGGCCAGCACCGAGCCAGCGCCTACCTGCATCGCGACCTGTTCCAGATCGGGTTTCGGCTCCAGCGCCTTGACCTGGTCTTGTGTGTCCCACACCGCGATCAAGGCCTTGGCGCCGGCGCCGCCCTTGGCGCTGATATGCAATTCCTTTGGCGGCGTGCCGCCAAGCGCCTTGCCCAAGGCTTCGGAAAACCCGGCCGGTGGCGTGAAAGGTTCGCTGTCCGCCGAGGGCAGGGACATGACATTGCCACCGTCGCCGCGCGTCACCACCAACTCGCCCGAGCGGGTAGCGAAACGCACTTCATTCAAAGTGGGCTCAATCTTGCTGAAGATGGTCCAGGCGCTGGCCAGGGTGGCATGCCCGCAAAGATCCACTTCGCGGTTGGGCGCGAACCAGCGCAAGTCGTAAGCGCCTGCACCAGTTTTCACGAAGAAAGCAGTTTCCGCGACATTGTTTTCAGCGGCGATGGCTTGCATCAGGCCTGCGTCCAGCCAGCTTTCCAGCGGCACGATGGCCGCAGGGTTGCCTTCCAACGCTTTGCTGGCGAACGCATCCACTTGCCAGATCTTGAGCTTCATGGCTTTCCCCTCAATAGAGACAAAAGCCTAGCGCGCCCGCAGATGCACGGAAGCGCTATCCCTGCATGATGGCTATGCTGGAGCGGGCAGGGCAGCGGTGTTCATCGCCGCCTTCATGCCGCGCTGGAGCTTTTCAAACGCCCGCACCTCGATCTGGCGCACCCGCTCGCGGGAGACGCCGTACTTCTGCGACAGCTCTTCCAGCGTGGCCGGTTCGTCCTGCAGCCGGCGGGCCTGGATGATGTCGCGCTCGCGGTCGGTCAGGTCCTTCATCGCGCCGGTCAGCAGCGTGTGGCGGTTGCCCAACTCCTCGCGTTCCGCCAGGCGGGTTTCCTGGTCAGCGGTATCGTCCGCCAGCCAGTCCTGCCATTCGCTTTCGCCGTCCGAACGCAACGGCGCATTCAGCGAGGCATCGCCCCCCGACAGGCGGCGGTTCATGTCCGTCAGTTCGGTCGCCGTGACACCCAATTGATCCGTCAGGGTCGCCAGATGCTCTGGTGTCAGATCGCCTTCTTCAATGGCGCCGATATTGTTCTTGGCCTTGCGCAGGTTGAAGAACAGCTTCTTCTGGGCCGCGGTGGTGCCCATCTTCACCATCGACCAGCTGCGCAGCACATATTCCTGGATCGAGGCGCGGATCCACCACATGGCATAGGTGGCCAGGCGAAAGCCGCGATCCGGATCGAAGCGCTTGACCGCCTGCATCAGCCCGACATTGCCTTCAGACACGATTTCGGAAACCGGCAGGCCATAGCCGCGGTAACCCATGGCGATCTTGGCGACCAGGCGCAGATGGGAGGTGACCAGACGGCGCGCGGCCTCCGGATCTTCATGTTCCTTCCAGCGCTTGGCGAACATGTATTCGTCTTCAGGCGTTAAAAGCGGAAATTTGCGGATCTCAGTGAGATACCGCGACAGACCAGCTTCGCCCGACAGGGCGGGAAGACCACGACCACTCATAATTCCCCCTTATCCGGGCGTAGAAAATGATAACGCCTGAACGCCCCGACAGTCGTGGAGAGATAAGCAGGCTTAAGGCTTATTCAATCCCTGAAGCGCCGCCACAAGTTCAGCAAAATCCGCAGGCCAGGGGGCCTCGAAACGCAGGGTTTTGTGCAGGCTAGGGTGCTGGAATCCCAACACAAAAGCATGCAGCGCCTGGCGGGGGAAATCCGCTGCCACTGTAAACGCATGGGTCTCGGCGTCCGACCGGCCCCGGGGCGGGGTGCGGGCGCGGCCATATTGGGGATCGCCGATCAGGGGATGGCCCAGATGGGTGAGATGGACGCGGATCTGGTGGGTGCGCCCGGTTTCCAGGCGGCATTCGATCAGCGAGGCGAAGGGCCGCTCAACCGGCCCGAATTTTTCCAGCACCTGGTAGCGCGTCGCTGCCTTCTTGCCGCCGGCGCGCAGCACGCTCATGCGCTTGCGGTCGAAGGGGCTGCGGCCGATCTGGCTTTCGATCCGCCCGGTGGAATCGCGCGGAGCGCCCCACACCACGGCGTTATAGGCGCGCTCGATGGTGTGGTTGGCGAATTGCTTGGCCAGCGATGCCATGGCGCGCTCGGTCTTGGCGGCGACCAGCAGGCCGGACGTGTCTTTATCAAGCCGGTGCACGATGCCGGGCCGCGCCTCGCCGCCGATAGACAGCATGCCCGGCCCGCAATGGCCGATCAGGGCATTGACCAGGGTGCCGTCGGGATTGCCGGCGGCGGGATGGACCACAAGTCCCGCGGGCTTGTTGATGACGATCAATTCCTTGTCTTCGTAGATCACCTCCAGCGGAATGTCCTGGCCTTGCGGGATCGCGGGCGCGGTCGGCGGTATGGTCACGGTGAACTGGTCGCCCGGTTTGACCCGGTGGTTGGCGTCTTTTACTGTCGCTGTGCCCAACAACACCGCCCCGCCTTCCAGCAATTGCTGAAGGCGCGAGCGGGAAAAATCGGGCAGGGCGGCGGCCAGGAAACGGTCCAGCCGCCAGCCCGCATGCGCATCATCCGCAAGCGCGGTGCGCGCATCCTGGGAGAGCTTCGTGCCGGATTCCGTATCGGACATGCCTGAACCGTCTTCGCGTCCGGCGACAAGCCGCCGGATCGCATTGGTCATCGTCATTATCATGAGCGGGCTGCTTGTGCTGGCTCTTTTGGGGGTGGTCTGGGGCTTTATCCGCCAGAGTCAGGTCCTGATGGCGGCCCGTGCCCATACGGCGGCGCCGGCCGCAGCCTCCAGCGCGGCGTCGGGTGCGGCGGCGGTCCTCACCCTGGCGCCGGGGGCGCGCATCATTTCGGCCAGCACCGATGCCGGCAAGCTGGTGCTGCATGTTCAGACCCAAGGCGGCGCCGAGGTCGAGATCATCGACCTGGCCAGCGGCAAACTGACCGCCCAAGTGAAAACCGCGCCATGACAGCGGTGCTGATGCCCCAGGAATTGCGGCGTCAGATCATGGAAGAAGTGCGCGCGGCCCATCCCGCCGAATGCTGCGGTCTTCTGGAAGGTGCACGGGAGGGCCAGCGGTTTCGGGTCGTCGCAATACATCCGGCACGCAACCTCAGCAGCGATCCCCATCGTTTCGAGATCGATCCCCGCGACCGTATCGCGGCGCAAAAGCGGGCGCGTGAACAGGCAGCGGCCGTGATCGGCTGCTATCACTCCCATCCGGATGGACAGGCGATGCCTTCCATCGCCGACCGGGCCGGTGCGGGGGAAGATGATTTTCTCTGGCTGATCGCCGGCGGCGAGGCGTTGAACGCCTTTGTCTATTCGCGCGGCGTATTCACGGGCGCCGACTGGGTGACGTCGTCAGTATAGGTGCGAAACTCGCCGTCCCGGTACAGCACGTCGTTGACGTTGATGCGTCCTATCACCTGGCCGGCTTCATCGGCGATTTCGATGGTGCGGCTGTCCAGTCCCCCGCCATGCAGCAATTTTTCGCCCAGGATTTCGCGGCCGGCGCTGATGGCTTCGTGGCGTGCCTCGGCAGCGCCGGCCAGTTCCTCGCCTTCTTCGTCACGGGTAAGCGTATCGCCCTGGCGGACGTGAAAGAAATAGCGGGGCATGGCGGGTTAGCCCGTTGATCCAA
>CANCMM010000050.1:0-9000 GCA_947379335.1 Alphaproteobacteria bacterium
CAAGGCCATCGATGCCATGGGTTACACAGGCTATATCGGCTGCGAGTACAAACCCGCGACAACCACGGTCGCCGGCCTTTCCTGGATGAAACCCTTTATCGGCTAGGCAGCAAAGGCAGTGGTTCCACCTTGCCTACGATAAACAGGTAGGACAGCGCGCCTACCACGCACAGGCCACCGGCCACTGCCAGCGGGATCAGGAACGACCCCTTGGTGATGACCAGCATCACGCCGGTGAAGGTGGTGATTAGGATGCCCGCCAGATTGCCGGCAAAGTTCTGGATACCGCCGATGGACGCGACATGGTCCTGGGTCGGCGCGATCTCGCTGCCCACGGTCCATACATTGGCACCGGTGAAGGACAGCGCCGCATAGGCCAGGCTGAACAAGGCCAGACACATCATGGTGCTGTCCACGAAGGCCGATACGCCGATGGACGACGCCGTCAGCATGCCGCCGACCAGGCAAGTCTTGCGCGCTTTGGTCGGGCTCCAGCCCATTTTCAGCAACCTGTCCGAAGTGTATCCGCCCAGCCAGTTGCCCAAAATCGCCATCAGCGCCGGCACCATGCCAAGCGTCCCCAGCGAGGTCAGCGAGAAACCGCGGGCCTGCAAAAGATAAGAGGGAAACCAGGTGATGAAAAAATAGATCGCAAAGTTCAGGCAGAACAGCCCGATCATCAGCCCCCAGATGGAGCGGTAGCGAAACAGGTCCAGCCAGGAGATCTTGACGGCGGCCGCGGGCGCCGCCGGCATACCGCGCTGCGCCAGCAGCGCATCCACCTGCGCCGGCGCGATGGCGCGGTACTTTTCCGGATCACGATAGATGAACCACCAGGCCAGCACCCAGACGATGCCCAGGATGCCGGTGACTCCGAAGGCGCCGCGCCAGCCCACCGCCACGATCAGGGCGGTGACCACCGGCAGCGACAGCGCCGATCCCGTGGTCGAGCCGCTGTTGAAGATACCGCACGCCATGCCGCGCTCGCTGCGCGGAAACCAGTTGAAGGCGACGCGAGTGAAGGATGGCAGCGAGAAGGCCTCGCCCACCCCCAGCATCAACCTCGCAGCGATGAACTGAGTCACGCCCCGCGCTGCGCCGGTGGCCATCGTGAACAGTGACCACCAGGTGACGGCGAAGGCGAGCGAGATGCGCACGCCCAGCCGGTCGATGAACCAGCCGGCGGGCAGCTGCATCAGCGCGTAGGTCCAGAAGAAGGCGCTGAGCACCAGGCCCATCTCGGCGGCGTTGATGCCCAGCTCGGCGCGGATGGCCGGCGCGGCGATGGCGAGATTCGCCCGGTCGATATAACTGATCGCATTGGCCAGAAAGCACATGCCGATCATCAGCCAGCGTATCTTCGGCATGGTCCCCCCCAGGCATTCTTGTTGTTGTGCTTTAAGGCGCGAGCTTGCTCGTCGCTTCCCACAGGCCGTTCAGATAAACGGCGCCCAGCGCCCGGTCATACAGGCCATAGCCCGGCTTTCCGGTCTCCCCCCAGATCATGCGGCCATGATCGGGCCGCACGTAACCTTCATAGCCGACATCGTGATAGGCCTTGACGATCGCCGCCATGTCCAGCGAGCCGCATTCGGATTTGTGTGCGGTCTCCTCGAAATCGCCGGCCTCGTTGACCTTGACGTTGCGCAGATGCGCGAAGTGGATGCGGCCCTTGGCACCGAATTCGCGCACCAGCGCCTCAACATTGTTCTTGGGGCCGGCGCCCAGCGATCCCGAACACAGGGTCAGCCCGTTGGCGGGACTGTCGACGATGGCCAGAAGACGCGCCAGGTCTTCGCGATTCTTGACGATGCGCGGCAGGCCGAAGATGGGGCGCGGCGGATCGTCGGGATGGCAGGCCATCTTGATGCCGCTCTGTTCGGCCACCGGCACGATGGCCTTGAGGAAATAGGACAGATGCTCCCACATCTTCTCTTCGCCGACATCGGCATATTCGGCCAGCAGGCTTTTCAGTTCATCGACCTTGTAGCTCTGGTCCCAGCCGGGCAGCGAGATTCCCTTGCTGACATCGATCGCATCCACTTCGGCGGTGCTGAAGGCCAGGGTGGTGGAACCGTCCGGCAATTCCTTGGCCAGGGATGTGCGGGTCCAGTCGAACACCGGCATGAAATTGTAGCAGATGACCTTGATGCCGGCCTTGCCCAGGTTGCGGATGGTTTCCTGATAGTTGGCGATCAGCTTGTCGCGGCCGGGCTTTCCCAGCTTGATGTCTTCATGGACGGGCACGGATTCGATGACGTCCAGCGCGAAACCATGCGCTTCCACCTTGGCCTTCAACGCCAGGATCTTGTCCAGCGGCCACACCTCGCCCACCGGCACGTCATAGATGGCCGAGACGATGCCGTGCATGCCAGGGATCTGGCTGATGTATTGCAGGGAAACCGGATCGCTATCGCCGAACCAGCGGAAGGACATTTTCACAGATAGATGCTCCACAACCTGACCGAAGCGGTCTTATAGCCGTCCTCGTGGCCCACCGATCCATAATTTGTCGCCGGGGGCCAGCCCTTCGGCACTGCAACAGAGGGTTCCCGGCCTTGCCCCGCCTCATGGGCTGGACGACACTCAAGCGCCATCCAGGGAAGCAGACCATGCGCTTTTTGCTCCACCGCGCCGCCCTTCTGGGTGCGGGTCTTCTGGCGTCGCTGCCTGTCCGGGCCGAAATGCTGCAATTCCCCACCCCCGACGGCGGCATGAAGTCCTGGCCCAAGCTGGAGACCATCACCGACTGGCACCAGGACCAGGAGACCAGCATGAAGCTGGCTGCCAATGTCATCATTCCCGATGGCGTGGACCCGGCCACCGCCGAGATGAAGATCGAGGCTCGCGGCTTCCCACGGCAAGGCCGCAGCCTCGCGGAATTCATTTCCGAGGGCCAAGCTGCCAATGTCGGCGCCTCGGCGCAAAAGCAGGCAGATATCTACGACCGCGACAAGCTGCCCTTTGTGGTGGTGACCTTCGCACCTGCAACCGGCGGAAACTGGAAGACCGTGGGCTATGCCGAGGAAGGCGACGTCCTGCTGGCTTTCACCTTGGCGGCGACCTCCAAGGATGCCCACGACAAGGGCATGCCGATCTTCACCGACGTCATCCACAAATACGCCAAGGAAATCCCCTGGTAAGGGCCGGGTGACTTGCCGTCAGCGTCGAAGTTGGTACCTTTGGCCAACAACAATCAGGCGCGAGAAACGCCGTGAACAGGGGAATCAAATGACCGACGACAAGAAGCTTGGCATGATCCGCAGATCGTTCCTGGCCGGCGCCGCCGCGGCGGCGGCAACTGCTGCGCCCGCCTTGGCGGCGCAGGGACCGGACGCGCCTTATAAGCCCACGCCCAACAAGCGCATCGGCCAGCCGCAGGAAGGCCCCGATACCCCCAAGCTCACCATCTATATGGACGACCTGCTGAGCGAAGCGGAGGCGAAGCGCATCAAGCAGCTGGGTATCAACTGGGTCGACGCCCAGGCGGTGCCGGAACAGCCCTGGGGCATGGACTATCTGCAGCCGCGGGTGGATGCGCTCAAGAAGCTCGATATGCATATCGGCATCATGATGATCCGCTGGTCCTACAAGGGCGGCATGGATCCCGAGATGAACAAGATCGTGCGCGGCCTGCCGGGCAAGGACGAGGAGATCGCCAAGATCAAGCAGACCATCGTCAATATGGGCAAGCTGGGCATCCCGGTTCTGGAATGGAACTTCTACAACCATCGCGCCACGGACGGCTATAAACAGGTGCCGGGCCGCGGCGGCGGCGGTTATTCCGAATTCCGGTATGACCGGATGAAGGATCTGCCGCCGGTTCCGGCGGACGGCGTGGTCCAGAATTATGACGATACCTGGAAGAACATGACCTACTTCCTCAAGGAAGTGATTCCGGTGGCGGAAAAGAACAACGTCATCATGTCGGTGCATCCCAACGATCCGCCAGCCCCGATGAGCCGCGGCTCAGCCCAGGTGCTGAACAGCTTCTCGGACTGGAAGCGCTTGGTGGAGACGGTGAACTCGCCGTCCAACTGCATGACCTGGGACTGCGGCGTCACCCGCGAGCTGGGCGAAGACCCCATTGTGGTGGGCAACTGGCTGGCCAGCCGCAACCGCATCGGCCAGGTGCATTTCCGCAATGTGGTGATGCGCAAGCCGCGCGCAGACTATACCGAAGTCTTCCCCGACGACGGTGACAACGACATGTTCGAGGTGATGAAGCTGCTGGTGCGCAACAGGTACAAGCACACCATCTTCCCCGAGCATCCCCGCAGCCTCGACACCGACAAGCTGCTTCCCAAGGAAGCCCAGACCACCAATTCCGGCTGGGCCTATGATGTCGGCCATTGCCGCGCGATGCTGCAGATCGCGCTGCGCCAGCTGCGCGGCATGTAACCGCCGCCGCATCGGCAAAAGAAAAGGCCCCGCATCTTGCGATGCGGGGCCTTATTCTTTTCAGCAGGTCCTACTGCTTGACGATCTGGCCATCCGGCAGGCGCACTTCGCCCCAGCCGCCATTCATCGGATCGTCGCGCTTGAAGGGGTGCTTGGCCGCCGCCGCTTCGTCGATCTCGATGCCCCAACCCGGCTTGTCATTGGCCCAGAGATAGCCGTTCTTCATTTCCGGCACGCCGTGGAAGATTTCCCGCGTCGCGTCGTTCATTTCCGAATATTCCTGGATGCCGAAATTGGTGATGCTGAGGTTCAAGTGCGTCATCGCCATATGGCCGATGGGCGAGACGTCGCCCGGGCCGTGGAAGGCAGTGCGGACATTGAAGATCTCGCCGAACGCCGCGACCTTGCGCGCCGGGGTCAGGCCGCCCATCTGCGAGATATGCATGCGCATATAGTCGATCAGCCGGTCCTTTATCAGCGGCGTCCATTCATGGGGTGAGTTGAACAGCTCGCCCATCGCCAGCGGCGTGGAGGTCTGGTTGCGGATGTTGGGGAACCACATGATGTCTTCGGGCGACAACGGATCTTCCAGGAAGAACAGGCGATACTGTTCCAGGTCCTTGCACAGCTGCACCGCTTCGCTGGGGGTGTAGCGTTCATGCGCATCGTGCAGCAGCTCGATCTCCGGACCCAGTTCCTTGCGGGCCGCTTCGAACAGCGCCAAAGCGCGCCGCTTGGCGCCCTCGCGCTCGAACACCGGAGCGTTGTGCAACGAATCGATGCGCTTGCCGCCGCCGCGGCTGCCGTAACCGGCCATGCCGGGCACGCCCACCTGGATGCGGACGTGGCGGAAGCCCTGGCTGATGTACTTCTTGGCGCTGTCGATTGCTTCGGAAATCTCACCGCCCGAGGCATGGCCATAGGTGTCGATTGCCTCGCGCGCCTTGCCGCCGAGCAACTGGTAGACCGGCAGGCCGGCCTGGCGGCCCTTGATGTCCCACAGCGCCTGGTCCACGCCCGACATGGCGTTGTTGAGATCGGCGGCGTTGCGCCAATAGGACGAGTTGTACAGCATCTGCCAGGTGTCTTCGATCCGGTCGGCCGGCTTGCCGATCAGGAACGGACGGATGTATTTCTCCACCGCCGGCTTCACCAGGTCGGCGCGCTGGGTGTAGGTGGCGCAGCCATAACCATAAAGGCCGGCCTGGTCGGTGGTGACCTTGACCACGGTCAGGCGCACGCCTTGCGGGGCGCATTCAATGACGGACACGTCACGGATCTTCGGCGAGGGCATGCCGCGGGAGGCGCGGGCCACGGCGTCCTGCGCATGAGCGTCCTTGGCGGCCACCATTCCCGCAGCAGCGGTGCTGGCCATCGCGGCACCGAAAAATTTACGTCTGTCCATGCTATTTCCCCTTGGGTTTTGAAGTCTTTTTCGTTGCGGCGAACCTATGTGGATGGGGCGAAAACGGCAAGTTTTGTGTAGTTTATATCCCTCACATCCATGCTGCGGCGCAGCAGAAAGATCAACATGACCGACGCCTATATTCTTCCACCGCCGCCGCAACCTTCCGTCGCCGTCGCGGGCGAGAAGCGCCGCTTTGCGGTACGCCGGATTTTCTGCGTCGGGCGCAACTATGCTGACCATGCCCGCGAAATGGGCGCCGATCCCACGCGCGAACTGCCCTTCTTTTTCTGCAAGCCGGCGGACGCAGTGGTGGATGACGGCAGCACCATCCCCTACCCGCCCCAGACCAAGGACTTTCAGCACGAAGTTGAGCTGGTGGTGGCGATTGGAAAAGGCGGCAGCAACATCGCGCGCGAAAAGGCGCTGGAGCATGTGTTCGGTTACGGCGTGGGCATAGACTTCACCCGCCGCGACCTGCAGCAGGAGGCCAAGGACAAGAAGCGCCCCTGGGACTGGGGCAAAGGCTTCGACCATTCCGCACCCTGCAGCGTTCTCCACAAGGCGTCGGAAATCGGCCATCCGGCGGCAGGCCGCATTCACCTGACGGTGAACGGCGCGGTCAAGCAGGACGGCAACCTGAACGAATTGATCTGGCCGGTGGCCGATGTGATTGCGTTTATTTCACAGTCCATGGCGCTGGCGCCGGGCGATCTGATCTATACCGGCACGCCTGCCGGCGTCGGCCCAGTGGTGGCCGGCGACGTGCTGTCCTGCGACGTCGCCGGAGTCGCCAGCCTGAAGATCACGATCGGCAAATAGACTACTTGCAGCTGCCGGCGGTCGGGGTGTGCGGCAGCGGCCGGCCCGCCGTCGCGCCGGTCGGCTTGCCATTGTCCACCGCCGCCACGCCATTGACGAACAATTCCTGCACGCCTTCGGACAGCACCGCGGGATGGACATAATCCGCCTTGGGCACATAGCGCGCCGGATCGAACACCAGCACATCGGCGAAATACCCATTCTTCAGGTAACCGCGCCGGTCCAGCTTGAAGATGTCGGCCGTAAGCCCGCTGGAATGGCGGATGAAGAAAGCGGTGTCGATCACATGCTTCTTTTTCACATACTCCGCAAACTTGGTCTGGAAGGTGGCGTATTCGCGCGGATGGCCGGCGCTGCCGTCGGAGCTGGTCACCACCCAGGGCTGCTTCATGAAATTCTCCAGGTCGGCTTCGTTTATGTTGAACGATATTATCGAAGCGTGGCCCTTGGTTTCGCGCAGGATGCGGATGGCGGCATCCAGCGGGTCCACCTTCCAGTCCTTCGCGATTTCGGACAAATATTTTCCGGTCCAGGGCCGCGGCGGCGCAGGCGCGACCTTGTCGACATCGGAGATGGCAGCTGACATGAGAATCGACTGGGCTCCACCGCGCCGGTCCAGGTTCTGCGCCATCTCGGCCTTGATCCTGGCCATCAACGCCGGATCATCGAACCGCTTGAGCATGGCGGGCGCACCGCCGTCCGAAGCCCAGCGCGGGATCAATGCCGCGTCCAGCCCCGTGTTGGAAGCCAGCCAGGGGTAATTGTTGGCGGTGACATTCTGGCCCGACGCGCGCGCCTCGTCGATCAGCTTGATGACATCGGCGGACTTGCCCCACACGTCATGGCCAAGCGCCTTGATATGGGAGAAGTGCACCGGCAGGCCGCCTTCGCGGCCGATCTGCAGGACCTCCTTGGTGGAGGCGATCAGCCCGATGGAATAGGAGGACTCGTCGCGCTGGTGGGTATCATAGATGCCGCCGCGCTTGCCCGCTTCTCTTGCAAGCGCAACCACTTCATCGGTCTTTGCGAAATTCTGCGGCGCATAGAAGAGGCCACCGGACAGGCCGATGGCGCCTTCGCACATGCCCTTGACCACCAGCGCCTGCTCCCTGGCCAGCTCTTCGGGCGTGGGGGTGCGGCCTGCGTCCCCGATCACCTGTTTGCGGATATTGCCGAAGCCAACATAGGACACGACATTGGTGCCGATGCCGGCCTTGCTGTAGCTGTCGAACTTGGCCTTGAGGTCCGGCGTACCGGCGCCGTCGACGCCGATGAACACGGTGGAGACGCCCTGCATGGTCCAGGCAGGATTGGCGCGCTGGGACTTGTCAGGCGCATCGACAAAGCGGTCGGCATGGGTATGGGCGTCGATCAGCCCGGGCGAGACGATCATGCCCTTGGCGTCGATGGTGCGCTTGGCACCCATGGGAGCCTTGGGACCGACATAGACGATTCTGTCGCCGCTGATCGCCACATCGCCGGTAAAAGGCTTGGCGGGCGAGCCGTCATAGATGGTGCCGCCGGTGATCAGCACATCCGCCTGGCTGCCCTGCCCCAGGGCCGAGCCGCTCAATGCAAGCGCCGACGACAGCATCAGGCCCGCTACCACGCGCGATTGGATTTGCATGACCATTCCCCGTTCCATCCCCGTGGAAAGTCTAGGCCGGGTGTGGGGGGCGTCAATGCCCGCCCGTGGCGCCGGCCTGATTTTGTTGGTATTTCAGGGGGCAAATCCGCGAATAACAGGGACCCGTCATGAAGCTCGATACCACCGCCTCCGGCGTCTATTCCATCGCCCCCACGCCCTTCCTGGAGGACGGCGCCATCGACTGGACCTCGGTGGACCGCATGACCGACTTCTATTTCGAATCCGGCTGCAACGGTTTCACCATTCTGGGCGTGCTGGGCGAGGCTTCCAAGATGGATGCCGAGGAAGCGTTGGCTCTCGCCAGCCGCGTGATCAAGCGCGCCAATGGCAAACCCATCATCGTGGGCGTGTCGGCGCCGGGTTTCGCCGCCATGCGCTCGCTGTCGCGCAAGGTAATGGACATGGGGGCTGCCGCGGTGATGATCGCGCCGGGCGCCGGGCTCAAGACCGACGACCAGATCACCGGCTATTTCCGCAATACGGTGGAAGCCATCGGCAGCGATGTGCCCTGGGTGCTGCAGGACTATCCCCACTCCACCGGCGTCGTCATGTCCAACGGCGTGGTGAAGCGCGTGGTGACGGAAAATCCCTCGCTGGCGATCCTCAAGCATGAGGACTGGCCGGGGCTGGACAAGATCACCACCCTGCGCGGCTGGGAGAAGGACGGCTCGATGCGCAAGATCTCCATCCTGATCGGCAACAACGGGCTGTTCTTCGATTTCGA
>CANCMM010000051.1:0-8959 GCA_947379335.1 Alphaproteobacteria bacterium
TCCACCATGTCGTTCAGGTCGAAGACGCGGTCCTGGCCGGCGGGATGATCGACGGCGAACTTGTCCAGCTTGTAGGCGCTCATCGCCTCTTCATTCGCGAAGCGCTGGAAGGTCTGGTACATGCCCATCGGCGACTGGTGCGTGGCCAGCAGCAGCTTGGCGGCGATCTGGTCGGCGGTGGATTCCTGCCCCCGGGTGAAGGCGGCCATCTGCGCCATGGCATAGGACTGGCCGATGCCCATGATCGCCATGCCCACTTCGCCCGCGCCCGCGATCATCGCGCCCAGACCCACCACCATCGAGAGCAGCATGGGGATCATGGCCTTCTTCATGCCATAGGAGCCGCGCGACAGATGCCCGGCCGAGATATGGCCGGTCTCGTGCGCCATCACGCCGATCAGCTCGTTGGGCCGTTTCAGCCAGAGCAGGATGCCGGAAAAGATGAAGATATTCTCGCCGCCATCGCCATAGGAGGCGAAGGCGTTGATCTCGTTCATGTTGACCAGCCAGACCTTGGGACTGGGATCAAGGCCGGCGGCGCGCGCCAGCGGCGCCTCATAGCTGCGCAGTGCTTCCTCGGTCTCGGTGTCGCGCAGCAGGCTGATTCCCTGCGCCTGCGCCGGCAAGCCATAGGCCAGCAGGGCGGCGGTGAAACCGGCGGCGAAAGTGAGTTTGCGCCATACAGAATTGGAGGCGGAATTGGGCGATTTCAGCGACAAGCCTGTACTCCTGATGCCCCGCCCAAACCCCGCCAGAACCTAGGGGGAGGGCCCTTGTAGGTCAAACGGTGGCGGTCCGGCGCGGGCTGGGGCATAAGAGGTTTCTCAAGGCCCCTCCAAGGATTACGCCCCTTTCATGCTGTCCAAACGGTTTCTCGCCCTCGCTGTCATGCCTGCCCTGATGCTGGGCGGCTGCCAGACCTTCGAATCCCTCGGCGACCATACCGCTTCGGCCTTGGGCTTGGGCGAAGACGCGCCCCAGACCTATACCGCCAGCGAAGTCAGCCTGGCCCAGCGCGGCGGCGTCGCGGTGGCGGATGAACCCCTGGCGGCGCGCACCGGCGCCGGCGCGCTGACATCGGGCGGCAGCGCGGTGGATGCGGTGACCACCATGTTCTTCACCATGGCGGCGACCTATCCGGTGGCGGCGGGGCTTGGCGGCGGCGGCATCTGCCTGGTGCGCGACGCATCCGGCCAGGTCACCGAATTCGATTTCCTTACCAAGGCGCCCCGCGGCGCGGGCGCCTACGCCTTGCCCGGCGCGGTGAAAGGCTTTGCCGAGATGCACCGCCTGTATGGCGCATTGCCGTGGCAGCGGGTGGTGGGACCAGGGGAGGCCTATGCCGCCACCGGCTTTCCGGTGTCTCAGGCGCTGGCGGTGCGGCTGGCCGCGGCGCAGAGCGTTGTGCGGCTGGATGCGGCATTGTCGGCGGAATTCCTGGACGAGACCGGCGCGGTGCGCGCCGCGGGCACCGAGACCAGGAACCTGCCGTTGGGCGTGACCCTGGGCGCGATCCGCCAGGGCGGCTCGGACGGTTTCTACAAGGGCGATGTGGCGGCGCGCATCGTGGCCTATTCCACGGCGCAGGGCGGCGGCATCAGCCAAGCCGAACTGGCCGTCACCACCGCGCAGCAAGGCCCGGCGCGCCAGCGGCCCATGGGCGGGATGATCGCCTATATGCCCGGCACGCGCACCGGCGCGGGCGCCTTCTCAGCTTCGATGACGGACAATCTTTCGCGCACGCGCAATCCGCAAGCGGCGGTGACCCAGACCCTGGCGGCGTTCGGGGTCAGCGCCCTGCCGCATGACATGGGTTCCACCGGCTTTGCCGCGGTGGACATCAATGGCGGCGCCGCGTCCTGCGCCGTCACCATGAACGGGCCGTTCGGTTCGGCCCGCACGGCGACGGGCACCGGCGTGGTGCTGGGCCTGACACCTTCCACCCAGGCCGGCCTGGCATCGGCCTTCCTGACGCCGGTGATCGCCGCGTCGGGCGGGCAGGTGGTGATGGCCGGCGCGGGCGCAGGCGGCCCTGCCGGCACGGCGGCGGCGATCGGTGCGCTGCTGTCGGGCGCGGGCGGGCGCACCCTGGGCAAGCGCGGCGACCTGCGCGGCACCGGCACGGCGCCCTATGACACCGTGAACATGATTTCCTGTGACGAGACGTCCTGCGTGGCGCTCAGCGACCCGGGCGCACATGGCGCGGCCGCGGCGGCCGAAGTGGCAGCCACCCAATGATCGTGCATGGCGCCTGTCACTGTGGCGCCATTGCCTATGAGGCCGAAGTCGATCCCGCGCGTGCGGTGATCTGCCATTGCATCGACTGCCAGACGCTTTCGGGCGCGGCGTTCCGCGCTTCGGTCCCGGCGCGGGTGGAAGATTTCCGCCTGCTGAAGGGGGCGCCCAGGACCTATGTGAAAACCGCCGAAAGCGGCAATCGCCGCATCCAGGCTTTTTGCGGGGATTGTGGCTCGCCCTTCTATTCTGCCGACGCGGAGGGCGCCAAGACCTACAATCTGCGCATCGGCGTGATGGCGGAGCGTGCGGCGCTGCCGCCCCAGCGTGAAATCTGGTGCGAGTCCGCACTGCCCTGGTCGAGGGACGTGCTGCCGCTGCCGAAGGCTGATAAGCAATAAAAAAGGCCGCGAACATCGCGGCCTTTTTCTTATTCAAAATTTCTGCGGGTTACTCGCCGCCGAAAGCCTTCTGCCACCAACCCTTTTTCGACGGCTTGTCATCGGTCGGCGTGGTGTCGGGAATGTCATCCTTCAGCGACCAGACGGGCGTGGAGGGCGCACCCGGTGCATGCCGCGCATCGGTGGGCGTGGTGTCGATCTCGTCCGGAACGGCGCCGAAACGGTCCACCGGCTCGGCGGCCTGGGTGCCATTTTCGCCCTGGGGACGATCGGCGCGGTCGCGGCCGCCACGGCGGCCACGGCGGCGGCGGCGCTTGCGGCGCGGTTGGCCATTCTCGTCCAGCGGTGCGCCGGGCTGGGCCGGTTCGAACTCGCTGTCATCTGCTGAAGCAGCGGCGTCCACGGACGCCAAGACTTGGCCTTCGGGTGCCGGCGGTGCGCTGCCGGTATCGGCGCCGATGGGACGTTGGCTGCCATCGCGGTCGCGGTTGCGGCCACGGCCGCCGCGGCGGCGGCGCTTGCGGCCACCATCGCGGTCGCCCCGATCACCACCACCCCGTTCGCCGCGCTCACCCGAAGCGGCGGGGCGTTCCTCGCCGTCATCCTCCTCGGAGTCTTCGCGGACGCTCACGGTGTCCGGCAATTCCTCTTCCTCGTCGACCTCTTCCACATAGTCCGGCTCGGGCTCGGTGGAGGGCACGAAGCCCGCCTCGATGCTCACCGCCGAATTGCGCGGACGCTCGCCCGGATCGCGGCTCTTGGTGCGTTCCAGCTCGAAGGAACCGGCCGACAGGCCGTCCTTCGGGACAAAGGAGATGTCCATGCCGTGCTCGGTCTCGATGCGCGACAGTTCATGGCGCTTCTGGTTCAGGATGTAGATCGCCACATCGTTGGCGATCTTGACCGTGACTGCGGCGGCGCGGTTCTTCTCGGCTTCTTCCTCGATGCCGCGGAGCACGCGCAGGGCGGTGGATTCCACCGAGCGCACGATACCCTGGCCGTCGCAATGGGGGCAGGGAACGGTCGATCCGGCAAGCACACCGGCGCGCAGGCGCTGGCGCGACATTTCCAAAAGGCCGAACTGCGATATCTTGCCGATCTGCACCCGGGCGCGGTCGTTCTTCACCGCATCGCGCAACCGCTTCTCGACTTCGCGGTCGTTGCGGCCTTCTTCCATGTCGATGAAGTCGATGACGATCAGGCCCGCCAGGTCCCGCAGGCGCAGCTGGCGGCCGACTTCGGACGCCGCTTCCAGGTTGGTCTTGCGCGCGGTTTCCTCGATGGAATGTTCGCGGGTGGCGCGGCCGGAGTTCACGTCCACCGAGACCAGCGCCTCGGTCTGGTTGATGACGATATAGCCGCCCGACTTCAGGGTGACGGTGGGCGAGAACATCGAGTCCAGCTGGGATTCGATGTGCATGCGCTGGAACAGCGGCACCGTGTCCTTGTAGTGATGGACGAACTTGGCATGCGTGGGCATCAGCATGCGCATGAAGTCCTTGGCGTTGCGGAAGCCTTGTTCGCCTTCCACGACCACGTCCTGCACATCCTTGTTGTAGAGGTCGCGGATGACGCGCTTGATCAGGTCGCCTTCCTCATAGACGCAAGCCGGCGCGTTGGAGGACAGGGTCTTTTCGCGGATCGTGTCCCACAGGCGCAGCAGATAGTCATAGTCGCGGCGGATTTCGATCCGGCTGCGGCTCTCGCCGGCGGTGCGGATGATCAGGCCCATGCCCTCGGGCAGCTCCAGCCCCTGGGCGGCGCTCTTGAGGCGCTTGCGGTCGGCGGCGTTGGTGATCTTGCGGGAAATGCCGCCGCCGCGCGGGGTGTTGGGCATCAGCACGCAGTAGCGGCCGGCCAGCGAAAGATAGGTGGTCAGCGCGGCGCCCTTGTTGCCGCGTTCTTCCTTCACGACTTGTACCAGGATGATCTGGCGGCGCTTGATGACTTCCTGAATCTTGTAATGCTTCTTGCGCACCCAGCGCTGCGTCGGCTTCTGGGCGGCAAGCGCCTGGGCTTCGGGAGACTGGTCCTCGCCGCTCTCGGCGAGGGTGGCGCCTTCGTTGCTTTCATCGGCGATCGCCGCGGTTTCGTCGAAATGCTCGCCCTCTTGTCCATCTTGGCCGGAAATCGGCTGAATCTCGCCTTCATTTTCTTCCGCGGCTTCCGCGGCGGCGATCTCGCTTTCGTCGGGATAGTCGCTCAGCGCCTGCTCGGCAGCTTCCGGCTTGGTTTCGGCCGGTTCCTCGTCATGGTCATGCTCGACCACCGCGCCGCCATGATTGACGAACACGTCTTCGTGGTCTTCCTCGGCGCTGTCGGAGGCCTCCTCGGCCTCTTCACTCTCCGGGGCGGTGTCCAACGGCACCAGCGGCGCCATTTCGGCGTGTTCCTCGCCGGTGTCGGCCTCGTCCTCGGCTTCGTCTTCTTCCTCGGCGTCCTGGCTTCTGGAGCCGGTGATCTCGAAACTCTCGATATCGTCCTCGGAGCGGCGGCGGGCTTCGGCCTCCTGCTCGGCGATCAGGGCCTGCCGGTCGGCGACGGGGATCTGGTAATAGTCGGGATGGATTTCCGCGAAGGCCAGGAAGCCCTGGCGGTTGCCGCCATATTCGACAAAGGCGGCCTGCAGCGACGGCTCAACGCGCGTCACCTTGGCAAGATAGATGTTTCCCTTGAGCGGCCGCTTGGAAGCGGCCTCGAAGTCAAATTCCTCGACCTTGGAACCGTCGAGAATGACCACCCGTGTTTCTTCCGGGTGGTTGGCGTCGATCATCATGCGCTTGGTCATGGAAGTCTCCTGGGCGCGCGCGTCCGGGGCCGGCGGCACGAAGTGCGGCGGGCAGGTCAGGGCGGCGCGATGTGATGGTGGAAAGAAGGTGCGCAAGCCCATCCGTCGAAACGGTCATCGGGACCGGGACAGCGTCGGAGGGGATCGCAAATTTGTCAGTCATTGTTACTTCGGCGGGCCGCTAGCCTTGGGGCTGGCGGCCAAAGATGAGTCCTGAAGGGCCGTTGGTCCCGCGTTGCTCGCGGGGCATGCCGGGCCTGGTCAGGGGCGGCGCGGCAGTCGCGAGAATCGCGAAAAGCTGCCGGACACAGTTTTTGTAGGGTGCCCCAAGCCGTTCAACAAGCGATTAATGGGCACATTTGTGACGGCCGGTCAGGGCCGGAATTATTATATAACATAATCAGTTAGTTAGCTAACTTCTGGACCATAATCGCAGCAAATTGTTCCGTACCGCCTCCAGCCGGACCCGGTTTTCCCAAGCCATCTTCAGTCCCTCCAGCGCTGCCACCTCGCTCAGCTCGTAAAGCTGGGTGCGCTGGTACTCGTCCGGGATCAGGCTTTCGATGAAGGTGATCGAGACCAGGCGCTGGCCCCGGCGGACCGGGGTCACCTCATGCAGGTGGGTGGAGGGGTAGACGACCACGCTGCCCGGCTCGCCCTTGATCGCCACCGGCCGGGTGCCGAGATGGACCACTAGCTCGCCGCCGTCATAGCTGGCGGGCGGGTTTAGCCACACCGTGGCCGACAGGTCGGAACGGCGCATCTCATTGCCGAAGCGCATATGAGCCGTGTCGGCATGGGCGCCATAGGTCATGCCCACTTCGTAGCGGGCCAGCAGCGGCGGTGCGACTTGGCGGGGGAAGGCGAATTCGATGAAGGGCGTCGAGCGTGCGAAGGCCGCCGCCACAATGCGCGAGGATTCCACATAGCCCGGGTCGGTTTCATTGGCCTGCAGGTTGTTCTTGGCCAGGTTGTGCGGATTGGAGACGCGCCCGTCCACGAATGGAACTTTGGCGGCGATCTCCTGCAATCGCGCCACTTCCGGCGGCGTCAGAAAATCCTTCAGTTCCAGAAACATCGGCGGTCCCCCTGCACGGGGAACAGTAGCAAAAGCAAATCGGTGAAACAAACCACATGCTATTGTCGGCGCACCCGATTCGGAGCTTTTTGGTGAAGCGTCCCCTGGCCGCCTGCTGCATTGCCGCCGCCGCCCTGTCGCTGGTGGCGCTGCGCGCCGGCGCCGCTGACGATGCCATCAGCAAGTTGATGCATGGCCAGGAAGATGCCGCCAAAAACCTGCCGGTGGCGCCGCCCAAACCAATCCCGCAAGGCGTGGCGGGTCCCAGCATCGGCACCAAGCCCCAAGGCCCGCTGCCCATCGTGATGAGCGCCCGCATCGGCGAGCATGAAGACCGCACAAGGCTGGTGATCGAACTGTCCGATCCGGTGAATTTGCGCGCCTTCGCGCTGTCCAATCCCGATCGCGTGGTGATCGACATGCCCGAAGTCAGCTGGCGGCTGGGTGCGCCGCCCCGGCCCAGCGGTTCGGGGCCGGTGAAGTCCTATCGCTATGGCCAGTTCCGCGCCGGCAATTCACGCATGGTGATCGACCTGAATTCGCCGGTATCGGTGTCGGACTCGCTGGTGCTGCCGCCATCTGCCGGTTTCGGCTACCGGGTGGTGATCGACCTGTTTCCCACCACCCGTCCCAAATTCGATGCACTGGCCGGCTGGCCCGCCGACCTGAAGAAGCGCGAAAGCGATGCGGAGAAACTCGCCGCCCTGATCGCCGCCCAGCAGGCGCCGCCGGCGCGCGGCAAAGGCAAGAAGATCATTGTGCTGGATCCCGGCCATGGCGGCCTGGATGCGGGCACCGTTGGCGTCAACGGGCTGATGGAAAAGGACTTGGCGCTGGCCGAAGGCCTGAAGCTGGCGCGCGAACTGCGCAGCCGCGGCTATACCGTGTTCATGACCCGCGAGAACGATACCTTCATTCCCTTGCGCCAGCGCGTCGCCATCGGCCGCGCCGACAAGGCCGACCTGTTCATCGCCCTGCATGCCGATTCCAATCCCGATCCCGACACCACCGGCACGTCGATCTACACGTTGAATGACGGCCGCTCCGACCGCGAAGCCAGTGCCCTGGCGCGGCGCGAAAACCAGTCTGACGTCATCGCCGGCGTGGACCTGTCGGGCGACAACAATCCTGTGGCGCCGATCCTGATCAACCTGGCGCAGCGTGACACCCGCAACAAATCGTCGGAATTCGCCACCAATGCGCTGAAGAATCTGGGGCAGGTCACCGACCTGCTGGCGCGCAGCCCGCACCGCTCGGCGTCGCTGGCGGTGCTGGTGGCGCCTGATGTTCCCGCCGTGCTGATCGAGCTGGGCTATCTGTCCAACCGCGGGGATGCCAGCCAGATGAACACGGATTCATGGAGGGCCAAGGTGGCCGGCGCCATCGCCGATGCCGTGGATTTCCAATTTGCGCCGCCTTCCGCCTTCCAGATGGCCCGCTAGGCCGCATCGTCAACCCTCTGGCAACTCCACCCCCTTCGCCTCTATAAATCAGCCAGTCTCATGCAGAATTTCCTCCCCCGTCTTTTGAAGTGGCTCGGCCTGGCGGCCGCGGCTTTGGTCGTGATCGCCATCGGCGCGGTGGCGGTTTACCTGGTGACCATCACGCGCGGCCTGCCCAGCGTGGAGGCGCTGCAGGATTACACCCCGCCCATCACCACCCGCGTCTATGCCGGTAACGGCACGGTGCTGGGCGAATATGCCCGCGAGCGGCGCATCTTCGTGCCCGCCGCCTTCATTCCCAAATTGGTGAAGCAGGCTTTCACCTCGGCGGAGGACCGCAACTTCTACAGCCATCCGGGCATCGATCCGTCCGGCATCCTGCGCGCCGCGATCAAGGATGTGGGGCTGGTGCTGCAGGGCCGCCGCCCGCAAGGCGCATCCACCATCACCCAGCAGGTGGCGCGCAACTTCCTGCTCAATTCCGACGTCAAGTTCAGCCGCAAGATCCGCGAGGCGATCCTGGCGGTGCGCATCGACGCCACCTATCCGAAGGAAAAGGTGCTGGAGCTTTATCTCAACGAAATCTATCTGGGCGAGAATTGCTACGGCATCGGTGCGGCCTCGCTGAACTATTTCGGCAAGTCGCTGGATGAGCTGGACGTGGCCGAGGTCGCCTTTCTGGCGGCGCTGCCCAAGGGGCCGGCCAATTACGATCCGCGCTATAACCACGAAGCGGCGCTGGACCGGCGCAACTGGGTGATCGGCCAGATGGCCGACAACAATTACATCACCGACGAGCAGGCCGCTGCCGCCAGGGCCGAACCGCTGGTGACCCAGACAAGAGCGCTGGGCAGCCAGGCCGCCGACGTGGATTATTATGTCGAGGAAGTGCGCCGGCTGCTGATCGGCCGCTATCACTCTAAGGGCTTGTACGACAGCGGCTTGCAGGTGCGCGCCTCGCTGGACACGCGGCTGCAGAATTATGCCGTCAGCGCCTTGCGCTCCGGCCTGGTGC
>CANCMM010000052.1:0-8917 GCA_947379335.1 Alphaproteobacteria bacterium
TCTCCATCCTGCCCGCCACAAGGCACGGCAGCGACCTGTTCACCACGGACGAACGGCTGAAGCTGCTCTCCTTTACCGGCTCGCCGGATGTGGGCTGGGCGCTGAAGGCCAAGGCCGGCAAGAAGAAAGTGGTGCTCGAATTGGGCGGCAATGCCGCCGTGGTGGTGGATGCCGATGCCGATCTGGACGATGCGGTGGACCGCATCACCTTCGGCGCCTTCTACCAGTCGGGACAGTCCTGCATCGGCGTGCAGCGCATCTTCATCCATGAGTCCATCTACGAGACCCTGAAGAAGAAGCTGGTGGAGCGCGCCGGCGCGCTGGTGTGCGGCGATCCGCGCGACGAAAAGACCTTCATCGGTCCCATGATCGACGTGAAGGAAGCCGAGCGGCTGGAAAACTGGATCAAGGAAGCCGCCGCGGGCGGTGCCACCATCCTGTGCGGCGGCAAGCGCGAAGGCGCCATGCTGCAGGCCACCTTGCTGGAAGGCGTGGGCAAATCCACCAAGCTGAATTGCGAGGAAGCCTTCGGTCCCGTCGCCACTTTGTCCAAGTTCAGCGACTTCGAGGCGGTGCTGGACCAGGTCAATGATTCCAAGTTCGGCCTGCAGGCCGGCATTTTCACCCGCGACCTGTTCAAGGCGATGCGCGCCTGGGACAAGCTGGAGGTCGGCGGGGTGGTGATCGGCGATGTGCCCTCCTACCGGGTGGACAACATGCCGTATGGCGGGGTCAAGGATTCCGGGCTGGGCCGCGAAGGCGTGCGCTTTGCCATGGAAGACATGACCGAGATCCGCAACCTGGTGATCCGCAACCGCGGCTAGAGCAAGTAGCCAGAGCGTCAAAAAGCGGTATCATTCCCAAAACAGCGCCTATCGCGCACAGGGGATGAGTCATGTCTTTCAAGAAGTTGACGCTTGGGTTGTTGCTGGCTTCCGGCTGCATGGCGCTGGCGCAGGCGCCGGAATCCATCAAGGGCGTCACCATCGCGCCCCATCCCTTGAAAGAATTTGTACCGGTAACCGGCGCGGTGCTGCGCAAGCCCGACCCCAATGACTGGCTGATGATGCGGGGTAATTACGAGGGCTATGGCTTTTCGACCCTGGACCAGATCAACAAGACCAATGTGAAGGGCCTGCAACTGGTGTGGTCGCGCACCATGGAAAGCGGCATCAACGAAGCCACGCCCCTCATCTACAAGGGTGTGATGTTCCTGGGCAATCCCAACGATGTGATCCAGGCCATCGATGCGGTGACCGGCGATCTTCTTTGGCAATACCGCCGCACTCTGCCGTCACAGGAGGCGATGCACAACAATTTCTGGGGCCAGCGCAAGCGCAGCGTCTTTCTTTGGGAAGACAAGCTCTACACAATCACGCGCGACAACTTCCTGATGGCGCTGGACGCCAAGACCGGCAAGGAATTGTGGGAGGTCAATCGCGGCGGCGACCTCTACATCACCAACACCACCGGACCCATCGTGGTCGACGGCGTGGTGATCGCGGGCGCCAGTTGCCAGGAAGCGGCGCAAGGCTGCTATGTCACCGGCAACGACGCGGTGACCGGCAAGGAATTGTGGCGCAACACCCTGATTCCCAAGCCCGGCGAGCTGGGCGACGAGACCTGGGGCGGCATGCCGTTCGAGCAGCGCTGGATGACCGGCGTGTGGGGACCGATCACCTATGATCCCGAACTGAACCTGGCCTATTACGGCTCCAGCGGCGTCGGCCCCTCGTCCGACACCCAGCGCGGCGTCAAGGGTGTCGCCACCCTGGCCGGCACCAACACCCGTTTCGCCATCGCGCCCAAGACCGGAAAGATCGTTTGGAAGCACCAGGTCTTCGCGCAGGACAATGCCGACCAGGAATGCACTTACGAGATGCTGCCCATCACCACCAAGGTGGCGCCGGACCCTGCGGCCAAGGGCATGATGGCGATCGGCCGCAAGGCTGCTACTGCCAGCCGCCGCACCCTGACCGGCGTGCCGTGCAAGACTTCCATCATGTGGAGCTTCGACGCCGCCAAGGGCGATTTCCTGTGGGCCAAGTCCACCGTTTTCCAGAACCTGGTCAAGGGCATCGACAGCAAGGGCAAGGTCACACCCAATCCCGAACTGTTCATGACCGACTACAAAAAAACCTACCACCAGTGCCCGACCCATGCCGGTGGGCGCGACTGGCCGTTCTCGGCATACAGCCCGCAGAACAATGTGCTGTATGTGCAGCTGCAGAACCTGTGCGCCGACTATAAGGTGCGGGTGGACAACATCCCCTCCAAGCCCAAGGACCAGTACAACACCATCGGACCGCAGGTGCTGGCCGACGGTTCGACCAATATCGGTCGGCTGGACGCCATCTCGGTGGAAACAGGCCAGACCTTGTGGAGCTGGGAGACGCCCGCTTCCAACTATTCGCCGGTGCTGGCCACGGCCGGCGGCATCCTGTTCAACGGTTCCATGGATCGTTACCTGCGCGCCTTCGACCAGAAGGACGGCACCGTGTTGTGGCAGACGCGGCTGGGCAGCCAGGTGTTCGGTGCGACCGTTACTTATAAGGTCGGCGGACGGCAGTATATCGCGGTGGCGGCGGGCGGTGGCTTCAACAACGGCCCCATTCAGGTGCGGCCCGACTTGGACCAGCCCAGCGGTGGCAACATGGTGTACGTCTTCGCCTTGCCACAATAATGCCGTTTGCTTTAGCGCTTTCGCGCAGTTAGCGTCCCGGCCGTTCAAAAGCGGCTTGTTGCGTGATGAAATTTCTGACAGGCGCATCCATCGCCGCGCTTTGCCTTTGGCCGATGGCGGCCCTTGCCCAATCTGAAAATGTCATCGTCACCGCCACGCGCCTGCCCATGCAAGATGGGGGCAGCAATATCTCGGTGATCGATGCCGCGACCATCGTGGCGCGCGATTCCGCCAGTGTGGTGGACCTGCTGCGCGATCTGCCCGGCGTATTCGTTCAGCAGTCCGGCGGACGCGGCAGCGTGGTGTCGCTGTTCACCCGCGGCGCCAAGCCCAACTTCACCCTGGTGCTGCTGGACGGGGTGAAGGCCAACGATCCCACCAACACCCGCGGCGGCTCGTATGATTTCTCCACCCTGGACCTGAATGACATCGAGCGGGTCGAGTTCGTGCGCGGGCCGGCCTCCGCCATCTATGGCTCCGATGCGGTCGGTGGGGTGATCAACATCATCAGCCGGCGCGGCGGTGAAACGCTGGATGCCGGACTGCAGGCAGAAGGCGGCAGCTTCGGTTATGTCCGCGCTGCCGGGCATGTGGGCGGCCCCCTTGGTGGTGCCACCGGCAATATCGGTCTTTCCTATACCGACAATGGCATGCCGGTGGAGGGCAGCACCCTGAAAAGCACCGCGCTGGATGGCGCACTGGCGCTGCCGCAAATCGCCGGCACCGCGATCAATCTCACCGGCCGCTACAGCGATAGCACCGCAACGTCATTCCCCGACTCCAGCGGTGGGCCGCGCCTGTCGGTGCTGCGCACCCTGGACCACCGCGACATCCAGGAAGGCGTGCTGGGCGCCCACGCGCTGCGCGACATCACCGGCTGGTGGAACATGGTGCTGGATTACGGCTTTTATGACCGCAGTTCGGATGCCGTCTCGCCTGGGGTGGCGCCCAGCGCCCAGACCCCGACGGGAATTCCCGCCAATGGCGACAAAGCCCGCTTCAACCGCCATGAAGTGACCTGGACCAACCGGCTGACACCGCTTCCAGGACTGGAAGCCGCACTCGGTGTGGACATGCAGGCCGATCATGGAGAGGACAACGGCTTCCTGCAGTTCGGTCCCGCGAAACTGCCCACCAACTTTACGCTGCGCCGTACCTTGTGGGCCGGCTTTGCCGAGGCGCGCTATCAGATACTGCCGCAGCTCAGCCTGTCGGCCAGTGGCCGCTATGACGATACCGGCGCCACCCATCATTTCAGTCCGCAGCTGCGTGCCGATTATGCGCTGGCCGACACGGGCACCCAGTTCCAGCTGTCATGGGGCAAGGCCTACAAGCTGCCCAGCTTCTATGCCCTGGGCAACCCGATTGTCGGCGACCCGAGCCTGAAACCGGAAGACGCGGAGAATTTCGAAGGCGGCATAACCCAACGCTTGGGGAATTTCGGGCGCTGGAAGGTGGAAGCCTATGCCACCAACTATCGCAACCTGATCGACTTCCGTCCTGGCGCTGTGCCCAAGCTGGTCAATCTTTCCACCGTGCATGTGCGCGGTATCGAAACGTCGTTGGAACTGACATGGGGCACGCTCAGCGCCACGCCGCGCCTGTCCTATACCAATGCCCGCAACACCCTGACCGGCGCGAGCTTGCGCGATATGCCCAGCTGGCCGGCGGGCGCGACGGTGAACTGGCAGCCCGATCCGGCCTGGAATGTCAGCTTCGACCTCAACCATACCGGCGGCATGACCGACAATGCCGTGCCCACCGGCGACGTCGCCCTGCCCGGCCATGTCCGCGCCGACCTGGCCGTCTCTTATAAAGTGCTGCCCAACCTGGCGCTGAAGCTGGGCGTGGATAACATCTTTGACCGGCGCTACGAGGACGTGGTGGGCTTTCCCGCCCCGGGCGCGATTGTGCGCGGCGGGATCAGCGCGTCTTTGTAAGGCCGCTCGCCGATACGCTGTCGCTATCGGCCCCGCCTACACGGTCTAATTGTTGGGCAGCGGACCCGCGAGCCGGCCCAGCAATTTGAAGGCATACAGCATCACCCGCCCCCGCACCGGCTTAGTGGGGCCGGTAACATCCGGAAAGCCGAACGCGCCCAACTGATGCATGGCGCGGTCGTCGCCCTCGTCCGGGTGCATCGCGATCCAGTACAGAATTTTTGGCAGGTCGCGCGGCGGGATCACCGCCTGAAGCCGGGCGAACACCAGCCGCGGGACAAAGCGCTCCACCTGTTCCATCTGCAGGATGTCCGGCACCGCCGCGACCGCGAGCAGGTTGCGCGCCCGCTGCACCGGATCGCTGACATTGCCGGGGGACCAACCCGGCAAGCCATCACGAATACGGTCCAGCACGGGAAGAATAACGGGATCGGGCACCTCGTCGCCGCGCGAAAAGGGCGAGACGATGCCCTCGTCCGGCGGCAGGCGTTTGAAATCGATACCGTCAATGTCGGCCTGAGTGACATCATGCCAGGAAGCGGGAGCAACCTTTGCGGTCGGCGGCGCGGGGGCATAGTCGCGGGCGCTTCCCACTTGGCGCGTGTCTTTCACAGCGCTGACCGAAGCAAGGCCCCGTGTTTCGACCACGAACCCAATCGCCACCCACATGCCGATGGCCAAAAGCAGCCAGGCGCGGCGCGGCGCAAAAGCCTTGTCCCAGCGGAACATGGCGCCCGCCGCAATCGCGCTCGCCACCCCGGTCAGAACCAAGGTGGCGAAATCGAAACCGGCCCGCGACAGGCCCATGCCGGTGGTGGAAAGCTGTAGCGCCTCCACCGCATAGCGGCCGGGGAAAAACAGCGAGAGATGCTGCGCCCAGGCCGGCAGGCTTTCCAGCTGCACCGCCACGCCGCCGATCATCAGCATGGGCAGGAAAATGCATTGGCCCAGCGCCTGCACCGCCGGGACATTGTCCACCAGCATGGCGATGACCAGACCAAACCCCAAAAAGGCGAAAGACGCCGCAGAAAACGCGACCGCCAAGTCCAACGGATGAGCGGGCGCCGGCATGCCGAAAGCGAACGCGAGCGCCAGTTGCAGCAGCGCGGCGGTCACCAACAATACGGCGCGCGACAGAAGCACGCTGGCGAGAAACACCCAGCCAGGCGCGGGCAACAGGCAGTAGCGCCGCCACACACCGCGCTCACGCTCGCTGACGATGGTGGTCGGCAGGCCGAAGCAGGCGCTGCCCAGGATGGTGACGGTGAGGAACTGGCCCAGATGCAGCGCCAGCGGCACCGGATCGCTGCGATAGACCGCCCAGAAACCGACCAGGAAAATCAGTGGAAAAAGATAGCCATACAGAATGGCCATCCGGTTGCGGAAGTTGAGCTTCAGGCCCAGCAGGGTGAGTTGCAGCAGCGCCGTCATCGCGCCGCACCCGTCAGTTTCAGGATGACTTCTTCCAGGCTGCCACCAGACCCTGCGATCAACTCCGCAGTTGTGCCCGTCGCCACGATCCTGCCGTCCGCGATCACCGCGATCCGGTCGCACAGCTGCGCCGCTTCGTCCATGTCATGGGTGGCCAGCAACACGGCACACCCCGTTGCCCTGATCTCGCGGATATGACCGTGCAGTTCGCGCCGCATCTGGATATCCAGTCCTGTGGCCGGCTCGTCCAGCACCAGCAGTTGCGGATCACCGACAAAGGCCAGCGCCAAGGCCAGCCGCTGCTTCTGGCCCCCGGACAGGGTGTCGTAAGCCGCGTCCTGTTTTTCGCGCAGACCGAAGCGATCCAGCAGCGCGTCTGTCTTCAAGGGAACGGGATAGAACGCGCCGAACACGTCCAGTGCCTCGCGCGGTGTGATCTTGTCGGGAAGACCTGTCGCTTGCAGCACCGCGCCGGTCTTCGCCCGCGCATCTTGCGGCTGCGCCAGTGCATCAATCCCGCAAACCTGGACGCTGCCGGCATCGGGCCGCACCAGGCCCAACACGCACTCAATGGTCGTGGTCTTTCCCGCGCCGTTCGGCCCCAGCAGTCCGAACACCTCGCCCGCCGCGATTTCAAAGCTGATGCCATCAGCCGCCTGTATTGCGCCATAACGGCGCGACAGGCCGGCAACGGTCAGCGCTTTGGTCACTGGCGGCCAATCATCAACGAATTGGCGCCTGCAGTTCCTGATCGGCCCAGGGCTTTTTGCGGAAAGCGTAAAGCTGGCGATATTCCTTGGCCAGGACCGGCTTGACCGGCGATGCGGTATTGCCGAACGCGCCGCGAATATAGGTCACCACCTGCGCCAATTGTTCATCGCTCAACGACTGCCCCAGCGGCGGCATTTCGCCGATCGAACCTTCCTTGCCGTTCAGCAGCACGCGGATGGACATGTCGGGCCGTCCGGTCACCAGCTTGGAGCCGGCCAATGCCGCAGCAACACGCGGCGCGCCCTGGCCATTGTCCTGGTGGCAGCCGGCGCAGTTGGTGGCGTAAACGCCAACACCGGCCTTGAACAACGCCTCTTCTTCCGGCGTGCGGGTGTTCTTGGGCGCGGGCGGCACCGGCTTGCCCGGCCAGGTCAGATCATCCAGCACGGCCTTGGCAGCGGCGCCGATATCGCCGCTCTCCTTGGCCAGCGACGACAGCGCCACTGGTTCGGCCGGAAGCGCGAAGGGTTTCACCGCCGGTTTGGGCCTGACAAATATGCCTTCCATGCCACCGGCGCGGCCGCCCGACACCACCGCGGGCGGGCGGGCGTCAATACCGGCAAAGCCCGTGGCGGCGCCGCTCAGCATCACCAGCCGCAGCTTGGCGGACTTGGCGCTATCGGTGGCAGCCGCCAGCAGCTTCTGCACCTGGCCCAGATCGCGGCTTTTGGCAGCGGCGCCCGCCAGCATTTCCACGGTATCGGCATTGGCATCACTGCCCGCCAGCACGCCATCCAGCGCTTCGGCTTCCAGACCCTTGAGGCCGCTGATGCCCGCATCCACTGTCGCGGCGTCGCTGGCATATTTCTTCATCAGCGCCACCACTGGCGTCACCCGGCCTTCGCGCGGAAGTGCTCCCAGCGAAGCAGCCAACTGCCGCCGCACCGGCCAGCTGGAATCATCGGACAGCTTCAGCACCGCCGCCTTTATCGCGGCATCATCCTTGGCCAGGAAAGCTTCGGCGCCGCGCACGGCGGCCAAGCGTACATAAGCGTTCGTGTCGCCCAGCGCCTTGCTCACCGTCTCGGCATCCAGCGAGTTCATGCCCGACAGGGTCCAGATCGCTTGCGTCCGCGTCTTCCAGTCCGGCGCGCTGGCCGCCAGCTGCTTCAAGGCAGGCACCACCGACTTGTCATTGCGCTGAACCAGCAATTGCTGCGCGACATCGCGCCACCAGCCGCCCGGATCGGACAGATGCGCCACCAGCTGGGCCGGCGTCTCCTCGATCATATGCGGCCTGGGCGCGGCTTGTCTGATCATGCCGGTATGGATCACCCGCCAGATGCGGCCCTTGTGGATGCCGTCCCACAATTTGTGCTGCTGGATATAGTTCTTCAGGTAATCGCTCTGGATCGGCTCGTCCTGGCTGACGCCGCGATACATGTCCACGATCAGGAAGCTGCCGTCGGGGCTGGGCACCAGCCAGGTGGGCCGGAAACGCTCGTCGGTCGAAGCCAGGAACTCGCCCTTGGCGTAATAGTCGGCGCCGGAAAGATTGCCGTCAGCGCTTTCGCTCAGCTTCACCAGATGCACCAGGTTGGTGGGACTGTCGACCACCACGGCCTGGCCGTAGAATTCCTTCGGCAGCGCATTGCCGCGATAGATCATGGGTGAGGACACGCCCTGATAATAATAGGCCGAGCCATCGGGACGCGGCACTTCGGGGCGATAGCCGCGATTGACGCCCAGGGTGGGACGTACCGGCCACACCGCCGACTTGGCCTGGTCCACCAAGTTTTCGTACAGGCCTGCGGTGCGCGTCAGGTCGGGATTGCGCACGTAATACTGCGCCGGCACATAGTCAGCGAACAGCGGATCGGTGTTGAAGTTGCGGAACACAAGCCCGCCGTCATTCTGCGTCACGCCCCATTGACCGCGTACCAGGTTGGGCACCACCTCGAACTTGCCGCCATCCCTGGGCAGCACATTGTAATTGTGCTCGGCGATGTTGATGGTGTTGTCCATGCTCCAATAGAGCGCGTTGGCGGCATGTTCGATATTGCCGACGCGGCCGAAGCCGTCCTTGATGATCTCCTTGGTGTCGGCCTTCAGGTCGCCATTGGTGTCGCAGGCTTTGACCAGGTTCGGCGGC
>CANCMM010000053.1:0-8899 GCA_947379335.1 Alphaproteobacteria bacterium
TTGAAAGTCGGATTGCTGGACGCCGATATCTACGGCCCCTCGCTGCCGCGCCTGCTCGCCATCACCGAAAAACCCGGCAGCACCGGCAACACGCTGATCCCGATCGAAAAGCATGGCCTGAAGACCATGAGCATCGGCTTCCTGGTCAAGGAAGACGAAGCCATGATCTGGCGCGGCCCGATGGTGCAAAGCGCCCTGTCGCAGATGCTGACCGATGTCGCCTGGGCGCCGCTGGACGTGCTGGTGCTGGACATGCCGCCGGGCACCGGCGATGCGCAGCTCACCATCGCCCAGCGCGTGCCGTTGAAAGGCGCGGTGATCGTCTCCACGCCGCAGGATATCGCCCTGATCGATGCCAGGAAGGGCATCGCCATGTTCAACAAGACCCAGGTGCCGATCCTGGGCATCGTGGAGAACATGTCCATGTTCACCTGCCCCGATTGCGGCTCGTCCCATGCCATCTTCGGCCATGGCGGCGCGCGCGAGACGGCCGAGAAGCTGGGCGTGCCGTTCCTGGGCGAGATTCCGCTGGTGCCGCGCATCCGCGAAACTTCCGACGCCGGCACGCCGGTCGCGGTTTCGGCGCCCGATGGACCGGAAGCGCAGGCCTTTTTGGAACTGGCGAAGAAGGTGGCGGTATCGCTGGAAACCGCCAGCAAGCCGGCGCCCCAGATCATAATGGAATAAGGCCGTTACCGCGTCAGCGTAACGTAGCTGTAGCGCAAGCCATCCGGCGTGACGTGATCTTCACGCGCTGTTTCGCGCCAGCCGGCGCGGTCCAGTTCGAACCGCGCATCGCCGTCAAACGCCTTGTGCACTTCCGTCAGTTCAATGCGCGAGGCCAGCGGCAAGGCGCGTTCGTAAATCTCCGCACCGCCGATCACCATCACCGTGCCGGAGGTGCCGGCTGTCGCCCGGCCCAGCGAGGATGCGGTGATGGCGCCTTCAGCGCTCCAATCTTTTTGCCGCGTCACCACCACATTGACCCGGCCGGGCAACGGCTTCCTGGGCAGCGAGTCCCAGGTCTTGCGCCCCATCACGATGGTATGGTTCAGGGTCAGCGCCTTGAAGCGCTTCAAATCTTCCGAGATGTGCCAGGGTATGGCGCCGTCCTTGCCGATGACGCCATTGTCGGCGATGGCCACGACCAACACGATCTCGCTCATGATGCCAATTTCCGCAATGCTTCGCCCATCAGGCGATAGTTGATCCAACTGTCGCGCGGCTGTGCGCCCAGGCTCTTGTAAAATTCAATCGACGGTGTGTTCCAGTCCAGCACCTGCCATTCCATGAAACCGCCTTCGGCCTTGCCCGCCAGATGCGCCAGCAAAGCGCGGCCTAGGCCCCGCCCGCGAAAATCGGGCTGCACATACAGATCTTCCACATACAGGCCGCGCGCGGCGCCGAAGGTCTTGTAGATCCAGAACCAGACGGCAATGCCCACCACCGCACCGTCCATGACAGCCAGTTCGGTGTGGCAGGCTGTGCCCAGCATGTCCCGCGCCGCCGCCACTTCATCCAGCGCAAAGCCGTTTTCCAGCTTTTCATAGTCTGCCAGTTCCTTGAGCAGCGCCACGATAATGGGCGTATCGGACGCAGTTGCAGTGCGGATCAAAAAATCGCTCATCCCTTGGACCTTAGGGTTGCGGGTGTGGAACCCAAACCGTCACTATCGGTTATACCCAGGCTATTTTCAGGATAAATTATCATGCGCAAATTGCTGATTTCCGCTGCCGTCCTGACGCTGCTGGTGGCGCCAGCGCTGGCCCAGCCCGAAAACAATCCGCACAGAATCGGCAAGGCCAGTGTCGCCCCACAGGTGCAGGACCAGGCCCAGCGGCAGCTTGGCGTCCAACCGCCGCCCGGCCAGCCGCAGCGCGGCGGCAACGGTGGCCCCACCAGCTTCACCAATCAGCCGCCGCAGGGGACCCTCCCCGGCGAGAACGCCAACAGGGGTGACAGGGGTGATCGCAGCAATCGCGGGGGCGCCCAGCCGCAAGCGGCGGCGCCGCAGCAGGGGCGCGATTACAATCGCGGCGGCAACCGCGACTATCGCGGCTACGATAACCGGGACAATCGCGACTATCGCGGCAATGGCCGGGACTATCGCGGCGACAGCCGTTACGGCAATCGCGGCGGCTATAATGGCCAACGCCACGACTTCAGCAGCTTCCGTGACTTTCACCGCGACTTCCACGCCTCGCGCCGCTTCCGCGGTCCCGACTATCGCCGCCCCGCCGGCTGGTACGATCACCGCTGGACCTTTGGCGAATTGCTGCCTAGCGCCTTCTGGGCGCGCGATTACTGGCTCAGCGACTACGGCGCCTATGACCTGCCGCCGCCGCCCTATGGCGCGATCTGGGTTCGGGTGGGCCGTGACGCCTTGCTGGTGGACCAGGACAGCGGCGAAGTTATCACCGTCGAATATGACGTGTTTTACTGAGGTTTTTGGCTTGGTGCCGTATTTTCGCAAGGATGCGGCACCTTTGCCCTTACGCCCCGGCCCTTAGCTGCTATAAGCCGCCACCGTGCCTGTGGCTCCCCCACAGGTTGAGCATTTAGCAGGTACGGGTTTCACAGCATGTCCAACGTCACGGTGATCGGCGCCCAATGGGGCGACGAAGGCAAAGGCAAGATCATTGACTGGCTGTCCAACCGCGCCGACATGGTGGTGCGGTTCCAGGGCGGCAACAATGCCGGCCACACCATCGTGGTGGGAGACAAGACCTACAAGCTGTCGCTGCTGCCGTCGGGCGTGGTGCAGGGCAAGCGCTCCATCATCGGCAACGGCGTGGTGGTGGATCCCTGGTCCCTGCTGGAAGAAATCGCCAAGGTCGGCGCCGCCGGCCTGAGCGTGACGCCTCAGTTGCTGGTGCTGGCCGAGAATGCCTGCCTGGTACTGCCGCTGCACCGCGAACTGGATGCGCTGCGCGAGGAAGCCTCTTCGCAGAAGATCGGCACCACCAAGCGCGGCATCGGCCCGACCTATGAAGACAAGGTCGGCCGCCGCGCCATCCGCGCCATCGATTTGAAAGACCCTGCCAGCCTGCCCGGCAAGATCGAGCGGCTGCTGGCCCATCACAATGTCCTGCGCCGCGGCTTTGGCGCCGCCGAAGTCGATGCCGGCGCGCTGCTGAAATCCCTGAACGAGATCGCGCCCAAAATCGCGCCCTTCCTGGGCTCGTCCTGGCGCGAGCTGGACGCCGCCCGCAAGGCCGGCAAGCGCATCCTGTTCGAAGGCGCCCAGGCGGTGCTGCTGGACATCGACCACGGCACTTATCCTTTCGTCACCTCGTCCAACACCGTGGCGGGCCAGGCCGCGGCGGGCGCCGGTGTCAGCCCCCGTGCCATCGGCACGGTGCTGGGCATCGTCAAGAGTTACACCACCCGCGTCGGGGAAGGTCCCTTCCCCACCGAGCTGAAAGACGCCACCGGCGAAAAGCTGGGTGAGCGTGGCCATGAGTTCGGCACCGTGACGGGACGCAAGCGCCGCTGCGGCTGGTTCGACGCCGTGCTGGTGCGCCAGACCTGCGTCACCGGTGGCGTGGACGGCATCGCCCTGACCAAGCTGGATGTGCTGGACGGCTTTGAAGAGATCAAGATCTGCGTCGCTTATGAAGCGGACGGGCAGACCTGGGATTACCTGCCCGCCGACGCCAACCTGCAGGCGCGGCTGAAGCCGGTTTACGAGACCCTGGAAGGCTGGAGCGAAACCACCGCTGGCGCCCGCAGCTGGGCCCAGCTGCCCGCCAACGCCATCAAATACGTCAAGCGGGTGGAAGAGTTGACCGGCGCGCCGGTGGCGCTGCTGTCCACCAGCCCCGACCGCGACGACACCATCATGGTGCAAGACCCGTTTGTGGATCGGTGATGCGCGCGCTGCTTCTCGCCGGCCTGATGCTCCTGGGCGCCTGCAGCGTGGCCGCCGCCGACGACACGGCGCGCGCCGAACAGGCCTATGCTCGCAAGCTGGCGGCGCAACAACAACAGGATATCGAGCAACGCATCGCGGGGCGCGAGCAGGCGCTGAACAATGCGCCCTCCTCGCCCGTGCTGGGCAATCCTGCCGGTGATGTCGTGATCGTGGAGTTCTTCGACTACGCCTGCCCTTATTGCAAGGCGGTCGAGCCGCGGTTGGAAGCCCTGCTCAAGTCCGACCGCAAGGTGAAGCTGGTGCTGAAGGAGTTTCCCATCCTGACACCCCAGTCCCTGGTGGCGACGCGCGCGGCGCTGGCCTCGATGCGCCAGGGCAAGTACCGGCCATTCCACCAGGCCATGATGAACTTCCGCGGCCAATTGCTGGAATCCGACATCTTCGACATGGCCAAGGCGTCGGGCCTGGACATCACACGCTTGCGCCGTGACATGACCGCGCCGGAAATCTCCGATGAGATCATCGCCAACTTCAACCTGGCGCGCGGTATCCGCGTGTTCCAGACGCCCACCTTCATCGTCGGCGGACGCCTGATGAATTCGGAATCGGCCAGCATCGACTTCCCTCGCGCCGTCGCCGTCGCCCGGGGAAAATGAGACATCACTCGCGGCCGTTGAACACCAGGTAGCGGAACTTGCCGCCTGCCGCGACATTGAACAAATGCGGCATGCCCGCCGGGATCTGCAGGAAATCTCCGGTCTTCACCGTCATGCTCTTGCCGCCGGTGATGCCGTCGCCGCGGGTCTGGCCGGGTCCGGTCTCCCGCGCATTGGACACCGTGCCGCCATAGACCAGGGTGGCCTCGCCCGACAACACATGGATGTAGTGCGTCCAGTGGCTGTGCACTTCCGGCTCATTGCCCTTGTCGCTGCGCTGGGCATATTCGACATAGTAATTTTCATGATCGACCGGAAAGGCCGTCTTGGCGCCCGGTCCCGGCTGGCCGGTCAGGGCTTCGACTTCCTGGGCCGACAGATGCTTGAAGCCTTCCGCCGGAAGATTACGCAGCGGCGTTTGCGCCATGGCGCCGGCTGAAACGACCATCGCCGCGCCGAACATCATCGTGATTGTCTTGTTCATTTCCATTCCCTTCGTTGTGAAATCAAAGATCGGCCAAACGTGTCCAAATGCCTGCTGCGGCGGCAACCGCCACACCGAGACCCAAAGCCAGGCTGCTGTGAAAGCCCAGTTCGTATGCGCCCGCCAGCCACAGCACCAAAGTGGCAATCGCCACCACGATGCCGCCCACCAGGCTGGCCTTGCCGGTCGTGACATGGCTGCGCGTGCTCATTTCCGCACCCTGCTGGTGTCATAGCCATTGAAGACATGGCGAACCAGACCGCATTCCAGGTCGGAGGTGCCGAAGAACCAGTCCGCCACCGGATAGGTCAGGTTGAAATTTCGCTCCATCATGACGGAGCGGTCGTGATGGGCGATATGATGGCGGCGAATGGAATTCACCAGCGGGATGCGCCGCACGATGGAATCATCCTTCACATGGCAGCAATAATGGAACAGCTCGTAATTCAGGTAGAGCGCGACATTGGTGATCAAGAGCAGCCAGGCTGCATTGGGAAACCCCAACCGGTTCAGGAGAAAGGCCGGCGCCAGCGACAGCGCCATGAAAGCCACCAGCGCATAGGGCGGGAAGAATACGATACGGAAGTCGCGGCTGTTATCGAAAGCTGGCTCTATATCGGTGAAGAATTCGTGATGCGCCAAGGTGTGGCGCTTGTAGATGCCCATCAGCCCCTTTACCGGTCGATGCATCACATATTTGTGCAACCACCATTCAAACACGTTGGAAATGCAGAAGGCCGCGGGGATCACCAGCCATTCAATCCAGAGAGGCGCCGTCACCTGCCGCGCACAGACCCAGATCGCCGCCGCGCCCAACCCGAAAATCAGCGCCACATGCATCCAGCCGCGATAGGCCGGCGCAATCTTGCCGCGATACTCGGCGCGGAAAGCGAGCTGGCGGGTCGGCATGGTGGGCATGGTGGGCATCAGAAGGTCGCGATCGGGTTCAATACCGAGCCGGTGCCGCCAGGTACCGCCGCGGGCGAGGCGGTGACCAGGAAATCCCAGCGCTTGCGCTTTTCCGCCTCGCGGCCGATCAGCTCCAAATCCAGATTGTCGAAGATCGGCATGCCCATCGCCACGATGCACAGGGCATGAATGGGCTGGGACACGCCCGTCACCATCGAGGGAATGACGTCCTGCGCCCCATCGCCACCCAAAATCGAGACGTCGCGGGCATGCAGCCAGCGGGCGCAAGACATGTGCAGCCCGGCCAGCCCCTCGCCCTGGATGGCCCAAGGGCCCTTGGCATCGCGCCGCGCCCAGCGGCCGGTGCGCACGATCATCACATCACCCGCCCCCACCTTCACGCCGGCCTTCTTCTCCCAGGCGTCCAGGTCTTCGGGATAGATGGCGGTCCCGGGCTCCAGATACTCCACGCCCTTGTGGCGGGCCATGTCCATCAGCACCCCGCGGGTGATGATGCCATTCTTGAAATTGATGATGCTGTTCTTGGCGGCGCCGTCCTCGGTCACTTCGTCCTGCGAGTAACCGTTGTACATTTTCCGGTCATAGAGAAAGTGGCAGATCGTATCCATGTGGGTATGGACATAGCCGTGATAGGAAATGAAGAACGTATCGCTGGTGCCGCCGATCCCGGCGCTGCCGGGCGTCTGGCCACGGCCCACACGCGTGGTCTTGCGCACGATAGGCGCGGGATTGTCCACCGCCTCCTTGGTCTCGGCATTGCGCGCCATTGAGTAAGACGCGCCTTCGCGCGCCACGCGCAGGGCCGACAGGCGCTTTTTCGGCGTGATCAGGTTGACCGCGCCCATCTGGTCCTCGGCGCCCCAGCGATTCCAGTTGGACAGTTCTTTCTGCAGCCGGGCGAAATCTTCCGGCGTCGAGTCCGTGCGCGGGGTTTGCGCATTCGCGGCTGTCGCGGCCAGTGCGGCCCCTACGGCAAGCTGCTGCACGGCACTGCGACGTGATGGTTCAGACATAGGCCCCTCCCGTTCGCCCGCGTGTCCGGGCGTTGGACCAAGGCTACTAGGAAAGCGAGGTATGGCCTAGCGGGCCGTGACCGCTCCCCAGACCCGGCGCGGTCCGGATCGCCGCCTGGACATAGGCATGGGCGCTGGCGACCGCGTCCGGCATGCTGCGGCCCTGCGCCAAGCCGCAGGCGATGGCGGTGGCCAGGGTGCAGCCGGTTCCGTGGGTGTGGGGCGTGGCCTGGCGCTGGACCTCGAAGTCCGTGAAATCCCCGCCGAACCACAGCGTGTCACGTACCACCGGCCCTTCGCCATGCCCGCCCTTGAACAGCACGGCGTTGCAGCCCAGCAGCTTGAACACCATGGCGGCGTTGCGCAGCCGGTGTTCGCTGACAGGCAGGATGCCGGTCAATGCCTCGGCCTCCGGCAGGTTGGGCGTGACCAGCGCCGCCATCGGCAGCAGCTTTTTCTTCAGCACCGTAACGGCGCCGTCCTCCAGCAGGGACGAGCCGCCCTTGGCCAGCATCACCGGATCCACCACCAACGGAATTCTGGGCGCATGTTCGGCCAAGGTGTCGGCCACCATCTGGGTCATCGCCGCGCTGCCCAGCATGCCGGTTTTGATCGCATCGGCGCCGATATCGGACAGACACGCAATGATCTGGTCCCGCACAACATCTACCGGCACGATATGCGCACCGGTGACACCCAGCGTGTTCTGCACCGTGACGGCAGTGATCGCGGTCTGGGCATAGACGCCGAATGCCTGGGCGGTCTTGATGTCGGCCTGGATACCCGCGCCGCCGGACGAATCCGACCCGGCGATCACCAGCAGCCGCGCCATCTTCATTGGATAAACCTAAGCAGCGACTTCTTCGATGGCGGACGCGATCTGGCGCACCACGGCGCGCACGAGTTTTTCGTCCTCGCCTTCGGCCATGACGCGGATCAGGGGCTCGGTACCCGACTTGCGCACCAGGATGCGCCCCGTGGCGCCCAGCTTGGCGTTACCGGATTCGATGCTGGACTTGACCTTGTCGTCGTCCAGCGGCGAGCCCTTCTTGAAGCGCACATTCTCCAGCACCTGGGGCAACGGCTCATAGAGATGCGCGGCCTCCGACGCGGGCTTGTCTTCCTGTGCCAGCACCGCCAGCACCTGCAGCGCCGCCACCAGCCCGTCGCCGGTGGTGGAGAAATCCGACAGAATGATGTGGCCGGACTGTTCGCCGCCGACATTGAAGCCGCCCTTGGCCATTTCCTCCAGCACATAACGATCACCCACCGCCGAGCGCGCCAGGGACAGATTCAGGGTCTTGAGATAGCGGTCGAGCCCGGCATTGGACATCACCGTGCCGACCACGCCGCCGCCCTTGAGCCGTTCGGTCTTGGACCAGCTCTTGGCGATCAGCGCCAGGATCTGGTCGCCGTCGATGATACGGCCATGTTCGTCGGCCATCACCACCCGGTCGGCGTCGCCGTCCAGCGCGATGCCGAAATCGGCGCGCACTTCGCGCACCCGGGCGCACATCGCCGCCGGTTCGGTGGAACCGCAATCCTGGTTTATGTTGGTGCCGTCCGGCGTCACACCCATGGTGACGATATCCGCGCCCAGTTCCCACAACACTTCCGGCGCGACCTTGTAGGCGGCGCCATGGGCGCAATCGATCACGATGCGAAGGCCGTCCAGCTTCAGGTTGCGCGGGAAGGTGCGCTTGGCGAATTCGATATAGCGCGCCTGGCTGTTATCGACGCGCTTGGCGCGGCCGATGCGGGCGGACGTTGCCAGGCCCTGTTCCAGGCCGGCGGCCATCAGCGCCTCGATCTCCATTTCCACCGCGTCGGACAGTTTCTGCCCGTCGGGTCCGAAGAACTTGATGCCATTGTCCTCGAACGGATTGTGCGAGGCGGTGATCATGACGCCCAGGTCGGCGCGCAGCGAGCGGGTCAGCATGGC
>CANCMM010000054.1:0-8841 GCA_947379335.1 Alphaproteobacteria bacterium
TGCACGCGAAGCGATCCCCGGCGCGCGGTTGCATCCGCTATCCGCATTTGATGCACAGGCTCTGTCGGCGCTAGGCGGCGCCAATGCGCCCGCACTGATCTTCCACTGTCAGGGAGGCAGACGCACAGCCGACAATGCAGACCGCCTGCGCACCTGCGGCGTGCCGGAAGCCTATATCCTGGAAGGCGGACTTTCGGGCTGGAAGGCCGCCGGCCATGCCACCAGCATCGACCGCACCAAGCCCATCGAACTTCAACGACAGGTACAGATCGCAGCGGGACTGCTGATACTGACGGGACTGCTACTGGCGTGGTTGGTATCGCCGCTATTTCTTGGCCTGTCAGCCTTTGTCGGCACTGGCCTGGTCTTTGCCGGAATCTCGGGCTGGTGCGGAATGGCCAGGGTCCTGGGGTTGATGCCGTGGAACCGGCTCTCTGCCTGATGGGCGAGCTGCTTTCCTTTGGTTCAGGCACCCTCGTGGGCTTCGCGCTAGGCTTGCTGGGGGGCGGCGGTTCGATCCTGGCGGTGCCGCTGCTGGTCTATGTCGTGGGACTAAAGGACACGCACGTCGCCATCGGCACCAGCGCGCTTGCCGTGTCGGTCAATGCCTTTGCCAATCTGATTTCGCACGCACGTGCCGGAACAGTGAAATGGCCCTGTGCCATCGTGTTTGCTCTTGCGGGCATCGCGGGTGCGGCGCTGGGTGCATTTCTGGGGCGGCATGTCGACGGCCAGCACCTGCTATTTTTGTTCGGGCTGGTGATGCTGGCCGTGGCCGCTGGCATGTTTGGCCGCCGCGCAGCCGGCGGAAATCCGCAGGTCCATATCGACCGTGGCATTGCCCTGCGCCTGGTGGGAGCGGGCCTGGTGGTGGGTTTCCTGTCTGGCTTCTTCGGAATCGGCGGCGGCTTTCTGATTGTGCCCGCGATCATGCTGGGCAGCGGAATGGCAACTATCAATGCAGTGGGATCATCGCTGGTTTCGGTCGGCGTCTTCGGCCTGACTACCGCAACCACTTATGCGGTGGCCGGGCTGGTGGACTGGCGGGTGGCCGGAATTTTTGTTCTGGGCGGCATCGCTGGAGGGCTGGCTGGGGTAAAATTGTCCGTCCGGCTTTCGGAAAAGCGCGGTGTGCTGTCGAAAAGTTTTGCGGTCGCAGTGATTTTTGTAGCTGCCTTTGTCTTGTGGAAATCATCAGCCGGAATCCTGCGGTGAACACTGGGCCATTTCTCCAGTTGCACAGGGCAACTTCCGCTTTTTACGCAAAACAGCCATTGGCTGGATGACCGCTCCTGACCCAATGGGCAACGACTGAGCTAGTGCGTTTTCTGGACATCCATGAGCGGCTGAAATGGACCCAGCCGGTGCTGAACGACCGGAAATTTGTCGGCAAACGGCGGAAAGGGAGCATCCACCGGTTTGCGTGCGCGATCTGGGTAATCCCGATCTAGATTTGCCCTTTTTGGACGCGGCCGGCTGTTGACGTACGCCGCCACGTCCCAGGCCTCCTCGTTCGAGATCGCCGGAGCATGGAACGTTGTGCCGATGGGCATATTGGCGTGAACAAAGCTGGCGGATGCCATGAGACGGTGCATGCCGGCGCCGTCATTGAAACTATCTGGTCCCCAAAGAGGCGGGTACTTGTATCCCTTTGCATCGCCCGCCACGCCATTGCGCTGCCCCTGGCCATCAGCCTGATGGCAGACCGCGCAGTTGTGTTGATAGACATCGGCTCCGCGCTTCGGATCGGCGGCGCGCGCCATCAGCGGTAATGCGGGCGTCCCGCGGCCCTTAAGGGGTATCGCTACCGGCACGCCAACACTCAGGAACTGAATGTAGGCGAGCAATGCTTTCATTTCCCTGCCGCCAACCGGCAGCGCGCGGCCATTCATGCTGCGTTCAAAGCAGCCGTTGATGCGCTCCTCCAGTGTCCGGACCTGATCTTCACGCCCCATATAGGCGGGATAAAGGCCGAATACGCCTATGAGCGGCAAGCCGAATTGCTGTGTCCCGGCATTCAGGTGGCAATTCTGGCAGGAGAGGTTGGCCCCAGCGAAGCGCATGGCCTTGTTGGGAACGGCGGGTCCAACGACGCTGTAGGTCTCAACGATCAGTTTTCGGCCGTACAGTACGGCATCTTTCCATTGGCCCTGGGGGAGCGCGGAGGGATCGGGCCGCGGCCAGGCCGGCGCCAATGACGTCTGGGCCAAGGCGCCGGGGCAAAGCGAAATCATGGCGGTCAATGCCAACGGCACGACCCTGCGGATAATGTCCAATCGAACCCCCATCGCGGATCTGAGCCGAACCATAAGAGCGTGTACGGAATCGAGCAAGCCGTGCTATCCTGAAGCGTTATTTTGGGGCACCAAATACAATTCGGCATTAACAGCCCAAAGGAAGAAATCCATGCGAATTATCAGCATCATGGTGGCCGGACTCATTTGCGCCGCCTGGACGCAAACCGCAAAAGCAGAGCCAACCGACATCGTAATTCGCGTCCTGGCGAAAGACGCCAAATTCATTGGAACGGAGACAGGCGGGGCCAAGGTTATCCTGCGTGATGCCGACACCGGGGAGATTCTCGCGCAAGGCGTGACATCGGGTGGCACAGGCAACACGCCCAAAATCATGACCAGCGGCCACGCAAGGCGGGAAACCCTTTCCGATGAGACGTCGGCAAAATTCACGACCACCATAGACATTCAGAGGCCGCGAAAAATCACGGCAACAGCCACCGGGCCTATGATGCTGGGCGAAGGCGCGGTCACTGTTTCCTCCACCCAGTGGGTGCTGCCAGGAAAGGCTATCGCTGGCAGCGACGGTTGGGTGCTGGAACTACCCGGCTTTGCCATCAGCCTTCGCGAGCCCCTGCCGGCACGGGTGCATCTCGGCGGCAAGGAAATCAGGATACCCCTCAAGGTAAAGGTCACAATGCAATGCGGTTGCCCGATCACGCCTGGCGGAATCTGGGATGCCAACAAATTTGAGATCGCCACCATTCTCGAAAGCGGAACAAAAATCCGCCCGCCTGCATCTCTTGCCTATGCGGGCCAGCCCAGCACATTTGACGGCGAAATCGCGATCTCCGAGCCGGGCCGCTACACTCTGGATGTCTATGCGTATGATCCGTCCAACGGCAATACCGGCCTGATGAAATTCGCTCTGGTTGCGGACTGAGATTCCGCACGGGTTGCCGTCATGCTGTATAACAAAGAGCGTACTTGTGCTCCTGAGCCCGGTTAACGGCGATGATGCCCGCCGGCACCATCCGGGCGTGCTGCACGGTGTTGGCGCGCAGTTCCGCGAAGATCGCGTCGCCACTGCCTCCCGTTTCTTCCGCCACGGCCTCAGCAAGCTTTCGCGAGGCGACGGAGCATATCGCAAACTGGCCGCCCAACTTGCCCAGGCCATCCAATGTCAGCCCGTTGGTGGGCAGCAACGCGGCCTTCTCCGCGGCATTGTAGATATTGACGACCGGTGCCGACTTTGTAACAGGGTCGACAAGCTTGTACCGCTTGGCAAAAGGGCCGCTGTATTTCGTCCAGATATTGTCGTTGAAGCCGAACGCCGTGGACCCGGCGCGAAAGATCATCAAAACGCCGAGCTCGTCTGGTTGGATGCCATATCCGTCTCGGTTGGCTGCATAAAAGGTGTGGGCAAATGTCAGGGCGCGAGCCACGCCCTCTGACGAAATTGTATCGAAGACTTGCCTGTGGCGGCGGCCCAGTTCGTCCAGCCAGCGGTCTTGCGGTTCGAGCACTGGCGAACTCGTCTCCAAGGCCGATGCCGGGGAGGTTCGGCTCGCCGCCGTTACGGCTCCCAATCCCAGTCCCGCCACGATATTGCGTAACAGGTTTCTCTTGTCATTTTGCATGACCCGCCCTCCCGCTGGCCCGAGGAATGTCTCTTGCAGCTTGACACAAAGACTATTGCATTGATGCCACCCAATCCAGAGACCGCGGGAATGGCAAAAAGCGATTAGCACGCGTCCTGGGCAGAGGTGGTCGTTGGCCTGCCGATGGGACGAGAATGTCCGCTTTTGGCGCAAAGCGGACATTCGCGGCAGGGGGGCTGACGGTCTTGGGTCTTGAGATTGCCGCGCCAACGCGTTGGGCGCACATTGGAGATTGCTGGAGAATGTCTGGGGCGTCAGCTCGATATAGGTCGCCACCCATTAGATAACCTTGTTCTCTACAGAATGCAGGTCGATCACTAATCGATCTCGGCCCCGAAGGCCCACCTCGAAACATTCCAGGCGCGAAATCTCATGCGCTCCAACTCGAAACTGATCAACTGCGAGTCAATTTTCGGCCGAACCAGAAGTCTGGGTTCGCGTAGCCTGGAGACTTTCCCAGCCATCACTATGGCGTTGCGGCCGCAAACGCCTTCTGCGTCCAACACGCGAACATCCGTCCAAGCGGTCCTCATGTTCTTGGCGACGAGGTCGGGCCCCTTGTCAAAGTCGTGTCCCACGCGGATGTTCGCAAACACGGCGCCCATGGGCGTCAGACGTTTTTGGACCAGGCTGAAGAATTCGGGCGTTTGCAGGTGGGTTGGAATATTCTCGCCGTGGAAAGCATCCAGAACAATCGCGTCATAGGTTTGGGTTTCGCCCCGCAGGAAAGCCTCTCCATCGGCAACATGACAGACAATGGAAGCAGGAAGACCAAAGTATCTCCTGGCAATCGTGAAGGACGCAGGATCTACGTCCACGATTGTTGTTTTGCGCCGGGCCCGGACCAGCATCGTTCCAAGCGTGCCGCCCCCGCATCCGATAATCAGGATGTTGCGTGCCTTCGCCTGGGTCAGCAGGCTGAATATCGCGTGTATGTAAGAGGCCAGGCTGGTGCCTTCACTATCTGCCGAACTTTGGTGGCACCCCCCAACTTCGTAGATAGTCACGCCGGTGGCCGGATTGTGGAAAATGTTGATAGTGCTGAAGGCTGTCTTTATTTCCTCTACCTGCGTCATGAGCGACATTGTCCAGCCCGGCGCCGCGCAGCATCCCGAGGTCGGAAGAAGGCCGGCATATATCCCATAGATGGAGGCCTCATCTGGGATCTTTCCCTGCCAGGTCGAAGACCTGCCAAACATGATCGTTGGCATCTCCCCTTTGTTTTGCGGGATGATTGCCCTGCCGTTTGAGAAACGTGTGCGCCCCCGGCAAAGTGAGACCTGGCGTGAAACGGGGGAAGCCCAAGGACGTCGTCATATGTGCCTCGGCGCACGAAACTTTAACGTCGCCAACTCGGCTTCAATTGCTGTGTGATCCACTTCGGGCGGCACCAGCAATTTGGGGGTGACCAAACTGGCTACTGCTCCGGCCATGATGATTGCGTTCCGACTTGGCAGCCCTTCGGAATCCAGCAATCGAACATCGTGAAAAACCCGCGAGAGTGTTCCCGCTATGCGGTCTGCATGGATGTCGAAGTCGTGTTGCACGTGAATGTTGGCGAAGAGGGCGCCTCGTTGTGTCAAGCGGTCCGCGACCAGGTAGTAAAAAGAGATCGACTTCAGATGCGCTGGGATGTGGTGGCCATGAAACGCGTCCAGCACAATGGCGTCATACCGTTGGGTATCGGAATACAGAAACGATTTTCCGTCCTTGACGTGGCATTCGACGTTCTCAGGCAAGGAGAAATGCCGCTTCGCCAGGACAAATGAGTCCGGATTCACGTCGACTATGGTGACCTTGCAGCCGGTTTTCGCCAGCATCGTTGCCAGAGTCCCCCCTGCGCAACCAACGACAAGGACGTTGCGCGCCTTTTTTTGAACGATGAGGCCGAAGATGGCGTGGATGTAAGCGGCGAGGCTGACGCCGTTGCGATCAGCCTCGCTCTGGCAGAACCCGCCTTGCTGGTATGAGACAATATCAGTCGATCTTTTCTTGAGAACTGTAATCGTGCCGTATTTCGACTCTACTGTTTCGAGCTTGATCATTAATCATCCACTGCCTGCTGGAACTGGTCATATGCACCGATGGCGTCTGCCGCGTACATGAGCGCGGGACCGCCGCCCATATAAATCGCCATGCCCAACGCTTCCTCCACTTCGGATCGGCTTGCACCAAGTTTTACCAACGCCTCGGTGTGAAAGCCAATACAACCGTCGCAGCGGGTTGCCACACCAATAGCAAGCGCGATGAGTTCTTTTGTCTTCTTGTCCAGCGCGCCCGGCCTGGTTGCGGACTGTGCCAGCGCCGAAAACCCCTGCATTGTAGGGGCAATGCTGGTGCGAAGGCTCTTCAGGTTGGCGGATATGTCCCTGACAATCGCCGGATAATCTTTCATGTGTCACCCCGGTTTTAAAGGCCAGATTGCACCCTCCATTCGCCCCGCGGGTTGATCTGGCACAATGTCTCGACCGGCAGCGTGCGGTAGGGTGGTGTAAGCGCAGTTGGGGTACCCCATGTCAGTGAAAACAGTCGATCCGGCCACGTTGCGCCAATGGCTTGAGCAGGGCAGCGCACTGCTGGTTGATGTGCGCGAACCGGCCGAACACCGTTCCCGGAATATCGTCCAGGCCCGCCCCATCCCGCTCGCGAAGATCGATGCGGCGCAGTTGCCCGAAGAAGGGCGAATTGTTGTCCACTGCCTGAAAGGCGGTCGGGGTGCATCGGCCTGCGAAAAGCTGATCCGTCAGAACCCCAGGCTTGAAGTTTACAATCTGGCAGGTGGAATTGACGCCTGGGCGGCTGCGGGACTGCCCATCAGGACGGGCGGTTTCGTTCTCCCGCTCGACCGCCAGGTTCAATTGACCATTGGCATCGCACTCGTGGCGGCTTCAGGACTGGCACTCTTCGTCAGTCCCTTGTTCGGGGTAATCTCTGGTGTCCTGGGCCTGGGATTATTGGTGGCCGGCGCAACAGGCTTTTGCGGCCTTGCGCGGGTCATGGCGCACGCACCGTGGAACAAATGAATGGAAAGAGAGCGAACCGCATGAGACCGAACATTGGAAGCATGGACAGAATTGCCCGGGTCATCCTTGGCCTTCTTCTGCTGGCCTATGCCCTTCAACTTGGCTTTCCGGCTACAGGATGGAACTGGGTGGGTTGGATCGGCGTGGTGCCCATTCTGACGGCCGTCGTTCGCTATTGTCCGGCTTACAGCCTGGTCGGCATCAGAACAGGCCGCTGACGCGGTCCATGTCCGCTTTTGGCGCCAGGCGGGCATTGGCTCCCCGGAACGGAGGTTGGCCGAGCTGGTGGGAGTCAGAAGGTTGATTGGATAGCGAGGTAATACGAGAGCTGATTTGCGAGCGCGGCGTTCTGCAGGCCCCGGCCACCGGAAAACAGCAGATGATAATGCTCGTTGAAGTCATAGATGCCGCCAACATTGAAGCCGGTGGTATCTCCGCCGCCAATGGTGTCCGCGGTCTGATGAAAAACCTCCACGCCCAGGGCAAGGCTTTTTGACACCTGGTTTTGCAAGAGCCATCCTGCGAACCAGTAGTTTTGATTGCCCAGGCCTGGATTGTGCCAGAACCCGCCACCGCCGTAGGTTGTCCAGTCTCCGAAATCCTTCTGCAGCCAGACAGGAAGAAACTCCCGCATTTCACCTGCGCCCAGACCGCGTTGGGAATCGCCGGTCGGGATTTCCATGAGCGGGAATATCCCCACTTGCGGGTACCAGTCATTGTCGCCCGGGGTGACAAGCCGGTACTTCGCACCAAGCTCCAAGTCGCCCGATCCCACCTGCATGGTGCCGCCGCCGGGACTGTCAAACGCCAAGGGTGCAATAACGTGAAGCTGCAAGTTGGGGGCAGCACCGTAATTGACCTCGACGCCCGCCAGCGTACCGCCGGTATCGCCCCTCACATGCGTCCCGGCCGTAAAGCCGTAAACCTCCCAATGGCCCAGATCGACGGGTTCAGGATCGTCGGTGAGGAACGGAGGGCCTGCATAGCCTGGCGAGGAGATGACCGCGAACAGCGTGAGAAGCGCCGCAATGTTCGACAGAACCCTCTGCACCTTAACTTACCCTCGCAAACCGACCGGTCAGGCGTCGCCGCATCTGCGTCCTATTTCAAGCTCATAATGTATGCGAAGACATTTTTCTTGTCCTCGCTTCGCAGTATCAGGTTCGGCATGCTGGGATGTGGTGTCTCGAACCAGACATGCAGCTTTGTTGCCGTCATGCCCGGTGACCGCGCCAGACTGCGGAAGCCGGGGGCGTAGCGATTGGGCGAATGAACCTTGTTTCTGCCCACCGCATGGCACTGAGAGCAGGCGGCCTCGGCGAAATTCTCTCCCTGGCGCGCATCGCCCTCAGGTTGCGATCTGGCGCCGTGGGGCATCAGGACCAGCGCGGCAATGATCAGAGCGTGGATGTTCTTCATGTTGTCCCTGCTTTTCCTGCATTTTCAACCATGTCGCGAACGGCGCCTTGCGCTCGCGCAAACCGGCCGATCCCTGAAAGGGCGCCATCTTGATCCTGATCAATTACCAGTCCCCCAAATTGGTGTTTTCTGCAAACACCGGGGAATGCAGAAAAATGCGATGCCTACCTAGACCACGCGGCACGGGCACTATCGGCAAGTCGGCCAACCATGGGGCGTTCCTTCGGGCTTTGGCCCTGTGCGCCTCCACTGTCTATATGGGTGGAATGGCCAATGCTGTCGCCGCGCCAGTCATGATCATTTCATACGGATCAAATAACTGCGAAAGATTCACGCGCGCACCCCTTCGAGACAAGCAAATGTATCTGGTTTGGTCGGAGGGGTTCATCTCTGGCCTTAATACCAGGGATGTCGGTGACCAGAGGATGGCAGGCTTGTTTTGGAAGCAATCCGCCAATTCCGCGTGGCTTCAGGATTATTGTTTGAAAAGCCCACAGCAGAGCT
>CANCMM010000055.1:0-8604 GCA_947379335.1 Alphaproteobacteria bacterium
CGGCGCGGCCGGGTCCGACACCGGCCCCTTCGATCATGTCGCTTTCCAGGGCGATGATTTCGAAGCGATGCGCGCCCGGCTGCAGGAAGCGGGCATGACGTTCCGCGAGCGCGTGGTGCCGGGCGGCAAGCTAAAGCAGCTTTTCGTGCCCGATCCCGAAGGCGTGCTGGTCGAGATCAACTTTCGCTAGCGGTTAAGCTCGAGCGCTGCATTTCGCAGCGCGACCCTCAGCATTTGACAGCTTCCTTCCCCTTCGGCGCGAAGCGCCGGGAAGGGGAAGGTGTCACAGCGAGGGTGAGTAGCGGCAGCGTGCGAACGCGGAGCCGACCCGAGCTGTGACGGATGGGGATCAAAATTAATCGTCTTCAGGCCCGCGCAGCCGGATGTCGGTGTAGGGCGTACCATCCTTGCGGGTATACATGGCGGGCGCGCCGACCTTGAACGCCATGTCGATGTCGGGATATTCCCCGCCATCCTCGGCCACGCGCGTGCCGATCTCCAGCAGCAAGGCGTCGGCAGGCCCACGGTTCTGCAAATGATGGCCATCCTTGTCGCCCGCCTTGAAGCCGGCGCAGTCGCCCGCTTTCAAAATCTCTTCGCCGGCGTCGGTGACCAGCACCACTTCGCCTTGCAACACATAGACGAACTCGTCTTGCCCGGTATGCCAGTGGCGCTGGCTGGACCAGACGCCAGGCGCCAGCCGGAGCAGATTGACGCCGAACTGGGTCAGCCCGGCCGCATCGCCCAGCTTGCGGCGCTGCCGCGCCCGGCAGGGCTGGTCATGGGGCGATGGATAGAATGTGCCCGTGACGGTGGGCAGGGTCTGGGGGTCGATGCGTTTGACCATGGCGCTCCCTCAAAACAAAACGGCCCGCAGCTTAATGCGGGCCGTTTCGAAAAAGCTATGCCGGTTTTGCCAGGCGGCTAGTCCTTGGCGCGTTCCACATAAGCGCCGTCGGCGGTCATCACCACCACGCGGGTGCCGGTGACGATGTGGGTGGGTACCATGGTCTTGACGCCATTGGACAGCATCGCCGGCTTGAACGAGCCGGACGCGGTCTGGCCCTTGACCACCGGTTCGGTATCCACGATCTCGAAGGTGGCGCGCTGGGGAATCTCGATCGAGATGGCCTGGCCTTCGAAAAGCTGCAGCTGCACATCCATATTCTCGGTCAGGTAGGGCGCGGCATCGCCGACCACGTCCGAGCCGACATGCAGCTGGTCGAAGGTCTGGGGCTGCATGAACACATACTGCTCGCCGTCCTGGTACAGGTACTGGAATTCCATATGCTCGACAAAAGCCTTCTCGATGCTGTCGGTGGTGCGCAGCCGCTCCACGGTCTTTACCCCGTCGCTGATGCGGCGCATTTCCAGGTGGGTGACGGGCGTGCCCTTGCCGGGATGGATGTTCTCGGCGGTGATGACGACGAAAAGCTTGCCATCCTTCTCGATGACATTGCCTTTGCGCACGGAGCTGGCGATAACCGAAACCACGGGAAACCTCTTCAAATCAACGGATTTGCCGGGGGCTATAGCAGGGGGGCTATAAGAGGTCAAAATGCCCTGGTGGAACGCCCAGAACCATGCCGACCGGCGGCCCCTGCTGCTCCAGCGGGGACGTCTGAAGACGGCTATTCGGGGCCATTTCGAGGCCGCCGGCTTCACCGAGGTGGAGTGCGGCGCGCTGGTGGTTTCGCCGGGCAACGAGACCCATCTGCACGCCTTTGAAACCCGCCTGACCGGGCCGGATGCGTCCAGTACGCCGCTCTATCTGCACACCTCGCCGGAATTCGCCGCCAAGAAGCTGTTGGCGGCGGGGGAAGAGAAAATTTTCGATTTCGCCCGGGTGTTCCGCAACCGCGAGCGCGGCCGCCTGCATGCGCCCGAATTCACCATGCTGGAATGGTACCGGGCGCGGGAAGATTACCAGGCGGTGATCGCCGACAGCCTGGCGCTGCTGTGGCTGGCGGCCGATGTCGCTGGTGCGGAGGCGTTGCGCCACCAGGGCCATGCCTGCAATCCGCGCGAGGCCGCCGACCGGCTGACGGTGGCGCAGGCTTTCACCCATCTGGCCGGCATTGATCTGTTGGCAACCTTGTCGCCCGATGGGGTGGGCGATGCCAACGCCTTGCGCAGCCGGGCGCGGCGCGGCGGCATCACCGTCTCAGATGATGATGACTGGTCCGACATCTTCGCCAAGATCCTCACCTTGCGGGTGGAACCCAAGCTGGGTCTGGAGCGGCCCTGCATCCTTTACGAGTATCCGGTGTGCGAAGCCGCATTGGCACAGGTCAGTGCGCGTGATCCACGCGTCGCGGAACGCTTCGAGCTGTACGCCTGCGGGGTGGAGCTGGCCAACGGTTTTGGCGAACTGACCGATCCCGCCCAGCAGCGCGCCCGCTTTGAGATCGAAATGGCCAAGAAGGCGCGGGTCTATGGGGTGCGCTATCCGCTGGACGAGGAATTCCTGAACGCGCTGGCCGATATGCCGCCGGCCAGCGGCGTGGCGCTGGGCTTTGACCGGTTGGTGATGCTGGCCACCGGCGCACCCGACATTGACGCCGTTTTATGGACGCCGTTGCCCTGATTGCGGCGGTGACATGCGGGTAACCCGGCCCACGCTGGTATCGCCGGAATAGAGATTGCCCTGCTTGTCCCAGGCCATGTAGGTCGCCTCGATGAACTGGCCGGTGCCGATGCCCGAGCCGCGCCCGACCGCGCCCAGAACATGGCCGTCGCGGTCCAACTTCAACAGCTGGCCATCGCGCCCCGTGGAAATCCAGGGATCGCCATGGGGATCGAAAGCGATGGCGCAGACCAGGTTGGGCATGGGAAGCGTCTTTTTGAATTTGCCTTCGCGGCTGTAGATCACCAGCCGGTATTCCTCGCGGTCGCCGATCCACACATCGCCATTGCGCGGATCCACCGCGATGCCGTGCGCCATGCTGAATTTTCCCGGCCCGATCTGGTTGCCGTACCATTGGCCAAGGAACTTGCCGTTTTTGTCCAGATGGAGGATGCGCGCTGCGCCGACGCGGTTGTCCGGCGCCAGATCCACATCATTGGGGCTTTCATTGCCATGGCCCTGGGCGATGTAGATGTCGCCGCCCGCGCCGAAGGCGACGTCCAGCGGCTGCCACAACACATGCCGTTCGCCGTTCCAGTCGCCGCGTTTGCCGCGCACCCCGAAGGTCTGCAGCAATTTTCCTTCCGGACTCAATTTCAGGACGATGCCGCCATTGGCGTCGCTGATCCAGACATTGCCGGACGGGTCCGCCTTGATGCCATGGCCTTTTTCCAGCCGGCCGATGACCGCGTCGGGCACGGTGCGAACAAGCCTGAAGGCGCTGTCGAATTCAAACAGTTGCGGCTGGCCCGCGGCCGCGCGTTGCAACACCCAGATATTGCCGCGCGGATCAATGGCCACGCCTGTGGCGCCGCCGCCGCCCATCGGGAGGTCGAAGGGATAGTCATAGCTATAGCCAAGGGTCTGGTCCCACAGCACCCGGCGCAATTGCTCGCGTGTAGGTCCCAGGCGGTTGTCGCACAAGGGTGAGTGGTTGCAGGCCGGTACACTGGAGGCGGGCAGGGCCGCCAGGTCCGCAAGGCAGCGCTGGGAGAGCCGCGCCTTGTTTTCTGTCAGGCAGGCACGCGCCGCATAAAGTCCCGAGCGGCCATTGCACATTTTACCGATATCGTCCGAACAGGCGGCCAGCACGCTGGCGGCAGAAGTGCCCGGCGGCAGAACCTTGCCGCCATGGGCCACCGGCGCGCGCCCGCCCGTGTCGGGATAGGTATCCGCCAGTCGCCAGCCGGGCGATGGCGCGGCGGCTGCGGGCGCGGCCAGGATGCAGAAGGCGGCGATCACCAGGCGGCGCATGCGTATCTCCCGGGCTTTTTCGCCAGCATGCCCGGCGGCCGCTCCCCGGCGCAACCGGCGCATGTCCGTCTTGCGGGAAAAAGGCTGTTCAGGGGGGTGATAATCGCTAGGCTCCGCGCCGTTATGACCGACACAGCCGCCAGCAAAATCCACAACACCAGCTTCATCGTGCTGCTGGGCATCGGCATGAGCCATATGCTCAACGACATGATGCAGGCGGTGCTGCCGGCCATCTATCCCACCTTGCAGCAACAGTTTCATCTGTCCTTCGCCCAGATCGGGCTGATCACCCTGGCGTCGCAGTGCACCGCCTCGCTGCTGCAGCCCGCGGTGGGTTATGTGTCCGACATCAAGCCCAGGCCCTATTCCCTGGCGGCGGGCATGGTCGCCACCCTGTTCGGGCTGGTGCTGCTGTCCATCGCCGGCAGCTATCCGGTGGTGCTGGTCGCCGCCATGCTGGTGGGCGTGGGCTCATCGGTGTTTCACCCCGAATCCAGCCGGGTCGCGCGCATGGCCTCGGGCGGGCGGTATGGCCTGGCGCAATCGCTGTTTCAGGTGGGCGGCAATGTCGGCTCGGCCCTGGGGCCCTTGTCCGCGGCATTCCTGGTCGCCACCTATGGCCAGCGCTCCATCGCCTGGTATGCCGGTGTGGCGCTGCTGGCGATCATCATCCTGTTCAATGTCGGCACCTGGTACAAGCATCACGGCCTGACACGCATCAAGCATCACCATGGCGAGCGCCATTCCAACCTGTCGAAGAACAGGATCGTCTGGTCGCTGATCGTGCTGCTGGCGATGGTGTTTTCGAAGTTCGTCTATCTGACCAGCATCGGCAGCTATTACACCTTCTACCTGATCCACAATTTCGGCCTGTCGGTGCAGGCCGCGCAGATTCACCTGTTCTTCTTCTTGGGCTCGGTGGCGGTGGGCACCCTGCTGGGCGGGCCGCTGGGCGACAAGATCGGGCGCAAATATGTGATCTGGTTTTCCATCCTGGGCGCGCTGCCTTTCACCCTGATGTTGCCCTATGCCGACCTGTTCTGGACCGGCATCCTGTCCGTGATCATCGGCATGGTGCTGGCGTCGGCGTTTCCCGCCATCGTGGTGTATGCCCAGGAATTGCTGCCCGGCCGGGTGGGCATGATTGCAGGGCTGTTTTTCGGCCTCTCCTTTGGGCTCAGCGGCATCGGCGCCGCGGTGCTGGGCGCGCTGGCAGACGACACCTCCATCGCCTTTGTCTACAAGGTCTGTTCCTACCTTCCTGCCATCGGATTGCTGGCGGTGTTCCTGCCCAGCTTCAAGGCGAAGAAGAAATGAGCCTGGACGATGTCGCGCGAAAGTACGCGGTGGCGGTCTCGCCCGCCCTGCTGGCGCTGGTCGATCCGGGCGATCCGCACGATCCCATCGCGCGCCAGTTCCTGCCCAGCCTGGAAGAGCTGAACACCCTGCCCGAAGAACGCGCCGATCCCATCGGCGATAACGCACATTCCCCAGTGTCCGGCATCGTGCACCGTCATCCTGATCGCGTGCTGTTCAAGGTGGTGGCGGCCTGTCCGGTCTATTGCCGCTTCTGTTTCAGGCGCGAGACGATCGGGCCCGGAAAAGATAATGCGTTGTCCAGGGATGATTTCGAGGCGGCGCTGACTTACATCGCCGGTCACGGCGAAATCTGGGAAGTGATCCTGACCGGCGGCGATCCCTTCATCCTGTCGCCCCGCCGCGTCGCCGAGATCACACGGCGTTTGGCCGCCATCCCGCATGTGAAGGTCATCCGTTGGCACTCGCGCGTGCCGGTGGTCGATCCCGACCGCATCACCGACGATCTGGTGGCGGCGCTGCACGCCCCCGGCGCCACCACTTGGGTGGCGGTGCATGCCAATCACGAACGGGAATTTTCGGTGCCTGCTCGCGCCGCCATCGCGCGGCTGGTGGAGGGCGGCATCGCCCTGGTCAGCCAGTCGGTACTGCTGAAAGGTGTGAACGACAAGGTTGAAACCCTGGCAGCGCTGATGCGCGCGTTCGCCGAAAACCACATCAAGCCTTACTACCTGCACCATCCCGACATGGCGCCGGGGACTTCACATTTCCGCATCGGGATTGAAGATGGCTTGTCGCTGGTGCGCGAACTGCGGGCGCGCATCTCGGGTTTGACGATGCCCACGTACATGCTCGACCTGCCCGGCGGCTTCGGCAAGGTGCCGCTGGAATCCAACAATGTGGAAAAGACCCAAACCGGCCACCGCATCCGCGACGGGCGCGGACAGTGGCACGACTACATGGCTTCCTGAGCGGGCTTGCCGCGCAATCTCTTGAAGAACGCACTGACCCGGTGGCGGAACTGCTCGCGCTTCACCACGCCCATATCCGTCACCCAGTTGAGCTGGATCACCCGGCGCGGGCCCTCAAAGGCATGGAAGCCGTGCCAGGCGTTGGGCTCGTTCTTGAAGACCAGCATGGTGCCTTCGTCGGGCGGCACTTCGGCGATCATATCTTCCAGATCGTCCGGCCCGCGCAGCAGGCGCAGGCGGCCGGTCTTCGCCTCCCAGGCATTGTTCATATAGATCAGCACTGTGATCACCTTGGTGCGCGAATCCGTGTGGATCTGCCCGTCGCGCGCTGCTGAGACGCCGCGCGCCGTCACCATGGTGGGCCGGCCTTTCAGGTCCACGCCCAGTTTCTTCTCCACCGCCGCGGTGAATTCCGGTCCCTGGATCGCCTCGATCAGCTTCGCGAAGGCGGGGCCGTATTTCAGTGTGGGCAGGGGGAACGAGCCGGGGTGGGACACCAGCGGGAAATCGGCATTGATCCCGGTCATCGCCTCGGCCTTCACAAAATGCGGCACCATGGCGAAGGCGAAGGGCTCGCGCCTCAAGGGCGCGGCATCAAAGGCATCCAGGTCGATGGGAAGCTGGGACATGGCCTGCCAATACTATCGCCGAAGCCAAAAGGCAAAACTTGCGCCGGATCAAACCGGGCCAAAAAAGGAGGGACGGGCGCGTGTCCGGCGCGCCCGTCCCATACTCCGGAATTCTAATTTTGCCCCTTAGAATCCCGGAGCATTTTCCGGTGTTAGTTGGTGTTGTAGTGGATGATCTGCGAGGTGTTGCCGATCGCGCTGGAAGACAGACCGACGCTGCCGCCCGCGTTGAAGATGTTGGCGTTGACGTTGGAGACCACGCCGGAGTTGTTCAGCTGGCGCGAGAAGATCGGCATGTTCGGGGCGTTGGAGTCGGCCTCGAAGCTGTTGCCCAGCGCCGAACCCTGGATCACCGCATTGCCGGCCAGGTTGGAGATGTTGGTCTTGATCGACGAATAGGGGTCCTGCGCATGGCATTCCTGGTTCGACTGCACCGCGGTCAGGATCGGATCGGTCGAGACGCTGGCGCCGTTGCACAGCACCTGGTTCTGGATGCCGACGCTGCCCCACACATTGTTGGTGTCGAGGTTGATGTTGGAGCCGATGTTGGAGCTCGGGCCCACGATCTGGCTGTTCTGGACGCGGGTGTTGTTCATGGTGGTGATGTCGATCAGGTTGCCGCCGGCCGAGCCCTGGGCCACCACGTCACCGCCGACGGTGTCGACGCTGGCGTTCATGTTGGACCAGTTGTTCTGCAGGTTGATCTGGTTGTTGAGGATCTGGCTGCCGATGCCGCCATCCTGCGAGGAGGACTGGCCGCCCCAGCTGCCATACTGTTCGCCACCGGCGAGGGCCGAGGTGGCCGAGAGAGCGAGGACGGACACGGCAACAAGGATCTTGAAGGACTTCATGGTGGGGCTCCTGATTATTCGGTTTGAATATGTTGGTTTGAAAGAGGACTAAGTCTTAGAGGCCGCCGCGCAGGCTCAGCATGCCGGGCTCGCCGCCCGCATAGCCGCCGTAAGGCCGGTTACGTCCGCCGTCGCTGTACGTGCCCTGATAGGCCGGCGGGGCGTAGTAGACGGGCTGCGGGACAGGGGCATAAGGCTGCGGCGCATAAGGTGCGGGATACGGCGCGGCATAGGCCACCTGGGCAGGATAGTAAGGCTGTTCACCGGCGCCACGCAGCGGATCGTCGCTGGTACCGAGCGGGATCGAGCAGGAACCGCCCGGCGCACGATAGATGCGGGTGATCATTTCCAGGGTGGCGCGTTCGATCACCGAACGGACCGCCAGCTGGATCGGCTCAAGGGCGCTTTCACCGACGCTGACGTCGAAGAAGTTGGTGCCCAGGAAGTCGAACACGCCGGCCGAAACCTGGCGGCCGATGATCTGCTTCTGGTACGAGATCACGTCGGCCACTTCCAGCGTGTTGGTGTTGACCAGGCGCATGTCCAGGCCGACATTCATCACATACATGCTGCCCGAAGCGGTGCCGGTGGTGGCGTTGGTGGCGGTGCCGCCGCCATTGCCGTTGGCATTTTCGCTGCGGATGTTGAAGTTCAGCTCGGTGATGCCGCCCACGATGTAGTAGTCGGAACCGGGGATCGAGCCGGCCAGGATCTTGCGGAAGTCACCGGCCTGCGGGTTCGGATGCTGGTCGTCGCCGATCAGCTTGTTGTTGGCATACTTCAGTTCCATTTCGGCAACCGAGGTATCGAAGCGTTCCACCATGTGTACGCCGGCCTTGTTCAGGGCGCTCATCGCCATCAGGGCGGCGCCGGCGGTGACCTTGCGGCCCGAGCCGTCGGATTCGGTCTTGCCGGTATAGTCTGCGATCTGGCCGACCGCGATGCGCACCGGGCGC
>CANCMM010000056.1:0-8544 GCA_947379335.1 Alphaproteobacteria bacterium
GGCGCGCCGGAATCCGCCGGCGTCACCGAAGCGCAGCGGATCAGCGCCTGGGCCAGTTTCACCGCATCAAGGGGCGCGGGCTTGGTCATCAGTCGCGCAGCAATTCGTTGATCGAAGTCTTGGCGCGGGTCTTCTCATCCACCCGCTTGACGATCACGGCGCAATAGAGCGACGGGCCGCTTCCTTGCGGCAGCGAGCCGGACACCACCACCGAATAAGGCGGCACCTTGCCCAGATGCACTTCGCCCGTGGCGCGGTCCACGATCTTGGTGGAGGCCGACAGATAGACGCCCATGCTGAGCACGCTGCCTTCGCCCACAATCACGCCTTCGGCCACTTCGGCGCGGGCGCCGATGAAGCAATTGTCCTCGATGATGGTGGGCGCGGCCTGCAGCGGCTCCAAGACGCCGCCCAGGCCCGCACCGCCCGAGATATGGCAATGCGCGCCGACCTGGGCGCAGCTTCCCACCGTGGCCCAGGTGTCGATCATGGTGCCTTCGCCGACGCGGGCGCCGACATTGACGAAGGACGGCAGCAGCACCGCGCCCTTGGCGATGAAAGCGCTGCGGCGCACGATGGCGCCGGGCACGGCGCGGAAGCCGGCGGCGCGGAATTTTTCTTCCGTCCACCCGACGAATTTGGAATCCACCTTGTCCCACCACACCGCTTCACCCGGCGCGCCGGAAATCAGCTTCATGTCGTTCAGGCGGAAGGACAACAGCACGGCTTTCTTCAGCCATTCATGCACTTTCCATTCGCCGCCGATCTTCTCAGCGACGCGCAAATTGCCATTGTCCAGCGCGTCCAACGCCGCTTCCACGGCATCGCGTTCCGCGCCCCTGGACGACACGTTCAGACTCTCGCGCTTGCCCCAGGCCGCTTCGATGGCGATGCTCAAATCACTCATGGTCAAATCCTGATGCTTTGCAGAAACTGGGTCAGATTGTCGGTCTCATGATCTATGTCGCCGGTGGCGACGTCCATCAAGGGGCCATGCTTGCCCCAGGGTGAATCGGTCTTTAGCCATACCGTGGTCATGCCCAGCTTGCGCGCGGGAACCAGGTTGCGGGCGATATCGTCGAACATAGCCGCGTTCTGGCATGCCACGCCACCCGCCGCCACCACGCTGTCATAGGCGGGGGCTTCGGGCTTGGGCGCAAAGCCCATGGTGCGGATGTCCCAGACATCGGCGAACAGATGCGTCAAGCCCAGCCGGTCCAGGATGCGCGCGGCATGATCGCGGCAGCCATTGGTGAAGACGAAGCGCCGGCCCGGCAATTTTTCCAGCGCCGCGGTCAGCGGCGCATCGGGACCCAGGTCCGACAGGTCGATGTCGTGAACGTAAGTCAGATATTCGTCCGGCGCCGCGCCGTGCTCGCGCATCAACCCGTTCAGGGTGGTGCCGTGGCGGCGATACAGATCCTTCTGCCGCGCATAGGCGTCCTCGCGCGGCAGTTTCAGGAACGCCATGACATAGTCGGTCATGCGCGCCTCGATCTGCGCGAAGATGCCGTTGTCGGCGCGGTACAAGGTGTTGTCCAGGTCAAAAATCCATTCCGTCACATGACGAAAATCGGGACCGGAACCCGGTGTTTGCCTGCCTTTTTCCGCTTGTACGGCGCTTTCCATGGGCCGGAACATGGCGCGGGCGGAGGCCTTCCGCAAGCACCGTTAACGTATGTCCACCATGCCTGTTTAAAGGCTGTTAAAACGTGGAGCGCAGAATGGCGGCTGGGCCCGGGAGCAGGAAAACAGGGACTTCATGGACCGCCAAGCACCTGTCGATCGACGTTATGCCGAGAAGGCCGGCAAACCCGGCCTGAACCCGCGCGACGCGTTGGATATTCTGGATATTCGCACCGCGACTCCCGGCGGCGCCACCGAGCTTGCGGGCCGCACCGATGCCGGTCCTGATGTGCTGCATTATCTGGCCACCCATGCGGCGCCCGCCACGCGCGCGGCCGTGGCCGCCAATCCGGCATCGCCCGCGGTCACCAACCGCATCCTGGCCGATGACGAAAATGAAGATGTGCGCGCCGAGCTGGCGGTCAAGATTGCACGCCTGATGCCTGGCCTGTCGCAGCGTGAAAGCGGCCACGTCTTTGCGCTGACCATCGAGACGCTGGAATGTTTGGCGCGCGATGCGGCGGTGCGCGTGCGCGCCATCCTGGCCGAAGAGATCAAGAACCTGACGTGCGTCCCCAAGGATGTGGTGCTGCGTCTGGCGCGCGACCTCAACGCCGTCGTGGCGGCGCCCATCCTGCAATATTCCCCGTTGCTGTCGGACGCCGATCTGATCGAGATCATTGCCTGCGGACAGGTGCAGGAGGCATTGAGCGCCATTGCCAGCCGCAAGCCAGTGAGTGAGACGGTTGCGGACGTGCTGGTGCAGTCGCTGGACGTCTCGGCGGTCGCGGCCCTGCTTGTCAATTCCGATGCGAAAATCCGCAAGGAGACCATGGACAGCATTCTGGCCCAGGCTGAGGCGTTTAATGCGTGGCATATGCCATTGGCATTGCGCACCGACTTGTCGGCCCGCGCCATCCGCCGCGTCGGCAGCCTTGTCGGCGCCTCGATCCTGGAACGCCTTGCGGCGCGCAACGACCTGTCTGATGCCACGCGCATTCACCTGAACCGCGAACTGCGGGCGCGGCTGGCAGAGCCGCCGCGGGAAGCCGGCACGGTATCACCAGCGGAGCTGGTGGCGGCGGCAAAGCAGGAAGGTCACCTGGATGGCGCATTCGTGGAACAGGCGGCGCAGGCGGGCAAGCGCGACATCGTGACCTTGGCGCTGGCGCAGATGGCCAATCTCGACGAGCAGACGGTGAAGAAAATCCTGAGCGCGGGCAGCGCCAAGCCGGTGGTGTCGCTGGTCTGGCACACGCATCTGTCGATGCGCGTGGCGTTCAAGATCCAGACCTTCATCATGAAATTGCCGACGCGCGATATCCTGCCGGCGCGCGGCGGGGTGGGCTTTCCCCTCACCAAGGAAGAGATGCGCTGGCATCTCAGCTATTTCAACATCAATGCTTAGCCCCCGGGGGGGTTATCTTTTGAGCCCCGCTGGCCCGATATGCGCGACATAGCCGCTGACGCCATTGGTCGGCGTGGCGGCGAAGCCTGACTCGGCATATCCGCGTCCGCTGCAATTGTCGGCACCCTTGATTTCGAACGCCGCGGCCGTGGTGCAGAAATGCGCAGTCCCGCCTACCACCGTGCCGCCGCTCTTGCGCAGCGCCAGCAGGTAAACCGCGTCGCTGTTTAATGGCGTGGTCACCGCCTTGGCGCAGGCGCCTGGCTGCACTGTCCACCAGCCGCGCGATACCGGCTTGCCGCCTTCGATCTGGCCCAGTGCCACCAGCAGCACATCGCGGGTCTCATTGCAGGCGGTATAGCCGGCGGGGGCGATTCTTTTGCGCGCCTCGCGTTCCAGCGTGTCGAACAGTTCGGTATTGCCGGCCGTGACAGCGAATTTCATGCGCTGGCGGAAATCCTGAAGCGCCGCGCCGGTGGCCTTGTCCGGCTTGCCGTCGATGCGGTCTATTTTATAGCCATTGTCCTTCAGCAGGCGCTTGACCCCGGCCAGCTGCGCTTCTGTGGCGTTCATGGCGGGTTGTTCGTCGAAGTTCATCGTCCAGACGCTTTTGCCGCGATTGTCCAACGGCGCGAAGGGCAACGCGAAGGTGTCCTCGGCGGTGCAATAGGGCTGGGTGACGCCTTTGGGAAGCGAAAAATTGGCGTCCTTGACGCAGACCGGATAGGCGCCGCCCCAGGCGCGCGAGGGACCCGAATGCGCCAGCGAGGTCCGGGCATGCACCAGATAGGTCTCCGCCGTCAGCGGCGCCTTGCGCGCCAGCTGGCATTCGCCCGGCGTGATGCGGGTCCAGCCCTGCGTCTGGCTGCGCGGGCTCTGAATCGCGGAAGTGGCGGCATAAAGAATATAGCTGGTGCGATTGCACAGGGTCAGCGCGGCCTGTGCCGGCGTGGCGGCGATGGCGCACACCAGCATGGCCAGCAGAAACTTCAGTTTCATTCGGCGGTAATCAAGGTGCCTGCGCCATGCTCGGTAAAGAGCTCCAGCAGCAGCACATGGGGGATGCGCCCGTCCAGGATGACGGCGGCGTGAACGCCGCCTTCCACCGCATCGATGGCGGTTTGGATCTTGGGAATCATGCCGCCCGAAATGGTGCCGTCCGCGATCAAGGCGCGCGCTTCGCGCACTGTCAGGCGCGGAATCAGCTTTTTGTCCTGGTCCAGAACGCCTTCGACATCGGTCAGCAGCACCAGACGCTCGGCGTTCAGGGCACAGGAAATGGCGCCCGCCACCGTGTCGGCATTGATGTTGAAGGTCTCGCCCTTGGTGCCCACGCCGATGGGCGCGATCACCGGGATGGTTTCCGACTTCATGATGGCATGCAGGACTTCGGGATTGACCTTTTCCGGCTCGCCGACAAAACCCAGATCCACCGCTTCCTTCTTGCCGGTCTCGGGATTGGTGCGGGTCATGGCGAGCTTGCGGGCTATCACCAGATTGCCGTCCTTGCCCGACAGGCCCACAGCGCGGCCGCCCGCGGCATTGATGCCGGTGACGATCTGCTTGTTGATGGAGCCGGCCAGCACCATCTCGACCACTTCGACCGCCGCCTCGTCTGTGACGCGCAGCCCGTCGATGAAGGTGGACTGGATGTTCAGCTTCTTGAGCATCGCCCCGATCTGGGGGCCGCCGCCATGCACCACCACCGGATCGATGCCGGTCTGTTTCATCAGGACGATGTCCTGCGAGAAATCATGCGCGCCGGTGTCGCTCATGGCGTTGCCGCCATACTTCACCACGATGGTCTTCTGGTCGTATTTGAGAATGTAGGGCAGTGCCTCGACCAGCACCCGGCCGGTCGAACGCCAACGCGCCAGGGTCCGCAGGTTGCGGTCTTCGGGTTCGTCGGAGGATCCGGCCATGGCGGCGCGCCTATTCAAAAGTTGGCGCGCCTACGCGCGCCGGGGCAAAAGCGGCGCGTTATAGCGCGCTGGGGACGGGTTCCCAACCTTTTATTGCGTCTTTACTGGGCCAAAGCCGCAAGGTGGGTGCGCAAGTCGGGTATGCCTTCACCGGTGAAGGCGCTGGTGGCCTGCACCTGGGCCAGCGCGGCGGTGTGTTTGGCGGCCTCGGCGGCGGCGGCGGCCAGCGCCTTGGGGCGATCAGCGGCTTTGAGTTCATCGGCTTTGGTCAGCACCAGCCCATAGGACACCGCGGCCCGGTCCAGCAGGTTCATCACCTGAATGTCGGTATCCATCGGCCCGCGCCGCGCATCGATCAGCAGCGCCACGCGCCGCAGCCGCGCCCGCCCGCGCAGATAGGCGAAGATCATCTCCTGCCAGGCCTGGGCTTCGGTCTTGGAGCGCTTGGCGAAGCCGTAACCGGGCAAGTCCACCAGCATCAGTCGGTCGCCCAGGTTGAAGAAGTTGATCTGGCGGGTGGCGCCGGGGGTCTGGGACACCCGCGCCAGGGATTTGCGCCCCGTCAGGGCGTTGACCAGGCTGGACTTGCCGGCATTGGAGCGGCCGACAAAGGCGACCTCCACCAGCTTTTCCGGCGGCAGCGCGTCGGCGCTGGTCGCGCCCCAGATGAAATCGCACGGCCCCGCGAACAGCTTGCGCGCGGCTTCTTCAGCAGCGCCCCCATCTTCCTCTTTAGACATCCGGATCAGTCATTGGCGGCTTTCAGCTTCTTGCCGGAATGCTTTTCAGGCTTGGGCTTGCCGCTGCCGAACAAATGCACATCGGCGCCTTCGCGCTTCATGATGATATATTGCTGGATCACCGTGAGCAGGTTGTTCCAAGCGTAATAGATCACCAGTCCCGCCGGCATGGTCGAGAAGAAGAAGGTGAACATCACCGGCATGAAGGCGAACATCTTGGCCTGGACCGGATCGGCCGGCGGTGGATTCAGCTTGGTCTGCACCCATTGGGTGATGCCCATCAGGATCGGCCAGATGCCGATGGACAAAAAGCCCATGAGCGTACCCACGAAAGCCAGGGGCGTGTGGGCGAGCGACGCGATCACAGCGTGGGGGTTGTAGGGAATCAAGCCAAACAGATTCAGCAATGACGTCGCATCGGGCGCCGACAGGTCATGGATCCAGCCATAGAAAGGCGCGTGCCGCATTTCGATGGTGACGAACAGCACTTTATACAGCGCGATGAACACCGGGATGGTGAGCAGGATCGGCACGCAGCCCGAGACGGGGTTCACCTTCTCGCGCTTGTACAGCTCCATCATGGCCAGCTGCAGCTTCTGGGGCTCGTCGTCCTTGTGCTTTTTCTTGATCTCTTCCATCTGCGGCTGAAGTTTCTTCATCCGGCTCATGGAGCGGAAACCCGCATTGGCCAGCGGGAACATCACCAGTTTGACCAGCACGGTCAGGCCCAGGATGGCGAGGCCGAAATTGCCCATCAGCTTGTTGAGTGTGTCCAGCACCCAGAAGAAAGGCCGGGTGAGGAACCAGAACCAGCCCCAGTCCACCGCATTGTCGAAATGCACGATCTTCTGGCTGTCTTCATAACCGCGCAGGATGTCCACCACCTTGGCGCCCGCGAACAGGCGGTGGGTGACACTGGCCGATGCTCCGGCCGCGATATTGCGCGCGCCCAGGCGATAATTGGCCTGGTAGGCGTCCACCCCGGCATTGGTCTTGGTGCCCAGATAGCCGCCGCTGAAATTCTCGCTTTGGGGCGGAACCACCGCCGCCATCCAGTATTTGTCGGTGATGCCTACCCAGCCGCCGGTGGAGGAGAAGGTCTTGGCCGGCGTGCCCGCTTCCTTGAAGTCGCTGTACTTGGCGTCCACTTCGCTGCCGTTGGCGACGCCGACAAAGCCGACATGCAGGTACATGCTGGCTTCGTCCGCCTGGATGCCCTGGCGTTCCACCACGCCATAGGGATAGAGCGTGGCCGCGGCGCCGCTCTTGTTGGCGACGGAATCGGTGACGGTGAACATGTACTTGTCGTCGATGGCGATGACGCGCGTAAAGACCAGACCATGGCCATTATCCCAGGTCAGGGTCACCGGATGGCCGGGCGACAGGGTGCTATCGCCGACTTGGCTCCATTCGCTGTTGTCGCTGGGCATATTGGCGGCCCCCACCCAGCCGAAGGTCGCCGAATAGGGATAGTTGGTGCTCTTGGGCGCCAGAAGCACGATCTCCGGCGACTTGGGGTTCACCGTGTCGTGGTAATTCTTCAGGCGAAGGTCATCCAGACGCGCGCCCTTCAGCAGCAGCGAGCCGTCCACCATCGGAGTGTCGATCACCACCCGCTTGCCGCCAACCTTCAACGCCGCTTCGCGGGTCATGTGACTGGTGCCGGTGGCGATGCCCGGCAGCACCGGCGCGGATGTGGGCTTGGTCTTTTCCTGATGCGTCAGCGCGGCCTGGCGCGCCTGTTCCGCCTTCATCGAAGGGGTGGCGACAAAATACTGCCAGACGAACAGCACCGCCGCCGCCAGGAAGATGGCCACAAAGACATTCTTGTTGTTGTTCATGGGGTCCGCTGAATTTGGCGCTTGGGAACAGGGTCAAAGCCCGACGAACCGCCGAGCCAGGTGATGGGATGGCAGCGCGACAGGCGCCGGAAGGTCAGCCACACGCCTTTGACGGGGCCGTGATTGTGCAGGGCTTCCAGCGCATAGACCGAGCAGCTGGGGGTGAAGCGGCAGACGTTCGGCATCATCGGCGAGATCACCGCGCGATAGACGCGGATGGGCGCGGCGATGATCGCGATGGCGAATTTACGCATGACCCTCTCCGGCATTCGCGTCCAGCTTCTTGTGCGCCGCCTTCAAGGCCGTGGTGATGTCGGACAACAGGGCCGGAAAGGCGCGCGCCACACAGGTTCCGCGCGCGACCAGAACATAGTCATGGCCCCCCCGTCCCAAAAGGGGCAGGACTTGCGACGCAGCGGCGCGCAGGCGGCGCTTGGCCCGGTTGCGGGCGACGGCATTGCCGATCTTCTTGCTGGCGGTGAAGCCGATGCGCAGCCGGCCGGGCAGCACTTCGGTTTCCGGCGTAGGGCAGGTTTCCAAAGTGACGGCGCCTTCGACGCGGCGGATTCCCCGCGCCGCTCGCAGAAAGTCGGCACGTTTCCTCAGATGATCCAATTGCACTTTATCCATTGGTCGCGTGATTTTATCACGCTCCCGGGGCGTCCCTGAGACGCCCGGCTGGGTCGTGCCTGAGGTCAGGCCGACAGCTTCTTGCGGCCGCTGGAGCGGCGGCGGTTCAGGACCTTGCGGCCACCGGCAGTGGCCATGCGCGAACGGAAGCCATGGCGGCGCTTGCGGACAAGCTTGCTGGGCTGATAGGTGCGCTTCATGACGTAGGCTCCGAAAAGGCCCCCCAGAAGTGGGAAGAGGCCGGAAAGAGCGGGGTTTTTAGGGGGCGGCCCCCGCCCTGTCAACGCGCCCCATAGGCCAAGTGCGGGATTGAAATATTATTTCAACCGGAGGGCCTAATCGCCCCGACTAGCGACAGCGTAGTGCCGCCGCGATAG
>CANCMM010000057.1:0-8490 GCA_947379335.1 Alphaproteobacteria bacterium
GATCGAAAGCGCCAGCGAAGGATGCAGCCTGATGCTATCGGCGGGCGGCGGTGGCACGGCGTTCATCATGTCGATCGCCGAGACGATCAGCAGCAGCAGCCACAAAGGCGAGGAGACATAACTCATGATTCCCATCGCCAGATGCAGCCGGCTGGGTAATGTCAGGCCTTGCGCGAACACGATGCGCAGGTGCTGCAGGTTGCCTTGGCACCAACGCCGGTCGCGGATCAGGTAATCCAGCAGGGTGGGCGGCGGCTCTTCGAACGAACCGCCGATATCGGGCGCCATCCATACGTCCCATCCGGCACGGCGCAGCAATGCGGCCTCGATGAAATCATGGCTCATGATCTCGCCGCCGAACGGCGGCTTGCCCGGCAGGCGCGGCAAGCCGCAATGCTGCATGAAGGCATGCACCCGGATGATGGCGTTGTGGCCCCAGTAATTGCCGTCCGGCCCTTGCAGGAAAGCCAGCCCCGCGGTGTGGATGGGGCCGTAGACGCTGGAAGAGAATTGCTGGATGCGCGCGAACAGCGAATGACGTCCCACCAATTGCGCCGGCGCCTGGATCAACGCGGCGCGGGGATTTGTATCCATCAGCCCGACCAACTGTGTCAGCGTCTTGCCGGTCATCAGGCTGTCGGCGTCCAGGATCACCATATAGTCGTAGAGTTGACCCCAATTTTCACAGAAGTCCTGGATGTTGCCGGCTTTGCGTCCGGTGTTGCGGGCGCGGTGGCGATAAAAGACATGCGCCTCCTCGCCCAGCTCCTGTTTCAGCGCCTGCCACTCGATCTCCTCGGCCACCCAGCTCGCCGGGTTGGTGCTATCGCTGAGAATGTAGAAATCGAAATCGGGGCCCGCCGACTCGCAGATGGCGCGCACGCCGGAAAAGACCCGCGCCACATCTTCGTTATAGACCGGCATCAGGATGGCGGTGCGCGCCGCCGATGTTTCGCTGGGCGGGTTCAGCGGCAGAAGATCAGTGTTGGTCCAGCGCGCCCAGGCGCCGAACACTGCCAGCCAGAAGGACGAGGCGATCCAGGCGAACAGGATAGCGAACAGGGACAAGATGGCGGCTTCGCGCCATGTCAGGCCATCGACCTGCAGCACGCCCACCATCTGGGTGCTGGCTGCAACCGTGGAGGCCAGTACCAAAAACAGGTACAGCCAGCGCCGCGGCGCCATGTCAGGCACGGCGGCAGCTTACGGCAGGCGCCAGTTGCGCGGGTTGCGGGACCAGGGCCGTCATCAGCACAGCGACGGCGGCGGCAGGGGTCCAGGTCTGGAGAGATTGGGCGTTCATGGGACGCGGGCAACGCAGCGGGGTTCCCGCCGGAGCCGCTTCCACCTGTGCCTCAAATGCGCGAGACTGAGAATCCATTGTCATCAATTCCAAATTGCCGCCCGTCCGACACCTGTAATCAAACGTTACAATGCGGCGAAATGATGGATCGTTCGGTACATTTCCTTGGCCGCCTCAACTTCTCCATGATTGCCGCTTCCAGTGGCAACCTTCATCCTAGAGTTCTGTATGCAGAAGCCGGATAGACGCCTGATCCTGGCCGCCTTGCCGGCAAGCCTGTTGCCTTCGGCCGCTATTGCCGCGGCTTTGGCGCCCGGCGTCCGTCTTGGACCGCCAAGCGATTTCAGTTTTGCGATGCTGGCGGCGCGCGCCAAAAAAAACGCCAGCCAGCCTTATAAAGCGCCAGCAGTTCGCGCCGCCCAGATCATCAAAGGGATCGATTTCGACGCGGTTCAGAAAATCCGCTTTCGCCCCGATCACCTGTTGGCTCCCGGCGCAACTTATCCGGCCGCCTTTTTCCATCTCAGCCGCTATTCCGCCGATCCCGTGATTCTGCATGCGGTGGACGGTGGCCAGGCGCGCGAGATTCTCTACGGCCCTGATTATTTCGACTATGGCGCATCGGGGCTGGATCCCAGGGCACTTGCTGGGCTGGGATTTTCCGGCTTTCGCTTGATGGAGCCCAAGCCACAGCAGGGCGACTGGCTGGCGTTCCAGGGCGCCAGCTATTTCCGCTCCAGTGGTCAGGACAATCAGTACGGCATCTCGGCCCGCGGCATCGCCATCAACACGGCGGGCGCCGCGCCGGAAGAGTTTCCCCGCTTTTCGGAATTCTGGCTGGACACGCATGGGACCACCGTCACCGTCCATGCCCTGCTGGACGGTCCGTCCATCACCGGCGTCTACAAGTTCGATTGCGTGCAGAATCCGAACAGCACCGTGGTGATGAACGTGCATTGCGAACTGTTCTTCCGCGCCGGGATTTCGCGGCTGGGCGTGGCGCCGCTGACCAGCATGTACTGGTATGGCGAGAATGAGCGGCGCAAGGCCGCCGACTGGCGTCCGGAAATTCACGACAGCGACGGGCTGGCGATCTGGACGGGCAAGGGCGAACGCATCTGGCGGCCGCTGATCAATCCATCCCAGGTCATGACCAACAGCTTCGCCGACGAAAATCCCAAAGGCTTTGGCCTGATGCAGCGCGACCGCGATTTCGCCGACTATCAGGACGATGGCGCCTATTACAACAAGCGACCCGGCCTGTGGGTGGAGCCCAAGGGCAACTGGGGCAAAGGCGCGGTGCAGCTGGTGGAAATTCCCACCGAGGACGAGACCCACGACAATATCGTCGCCTATTGGCGCCCCGATGGCGACATCACGGCGGGCGGCAGCCACAGCTTCGATTACAGCCTGTACTGGCAGGACAGCGAACCGGCTTATCCGGCCGATCTCGCGCGCAGCGTGGCGACGCGGCTGGGGCGCGGCGGCATTCCGGGGCAAAATCCCTGGCCGCGCGACAAGCAGAAATTCGTGGTGGATTTCACGGGCGGACCGTTGAGCCAGATGCAGCCACGGTTCGACATCACCCCGGTGGTCACGACCTCACGCGGCAAGATCGACGGCGCCTACGCCCTCAAGGTGGTGGGGACCGACCGCTGGCGCGCGGCGTTCGACCTGCAGATCGACGGCAAGGCGCCGGTCGATTTACGAATGTTCCTGAAGCTTGGCAACAAAACGCTCAGCGAAACCTGGCTCTATCAATATTTTCCGTAGGAGCGTCCGCGGGAGCGACCCAAAAAAGTCAGTTGCCGCCCGGAAGCATGCTGGTCAGGGTTTGGAAGGATAATGACTTCTGATCCACGCCCGGCGGGATGACGTCACCCGTCGCCCAGGAGAAGAACAGCAGCACCGTGTGATTGGTGTTGTGGGCAAAGCCATAGCGCGGATCGGTAGTGGCCAGCAGCTTGCCGGTCTTGGCGTCGTAGCCGGTGGCGACGAACTTGGCGACGCCCTTTTCCTCGGCCTGCTTGAACAGCGCGATTTCCGGCACCGTCACCGAATTGCCCACTGGGATGTATGGCACGGTGAGCTGCGGCAGGCCGATCAGCAGGGATTTCTGGTCGGTGGACAGCGCCCCCGAGGACACCATCACCACCGCTTCGGCCTGGGGCGGTCATCCACCACCATCAGCCCGCTTTTCAGCATCTGGCTGCGGATGGCGGCAATGGCATAGCCGTCGTCGTAGCCCTGGAAATAGCGGGTATCGACGAAGACGCGCGTGCCCTTGGGAATCGCCAGCGACAGCTGGGACGCGGCGCGGTCGGCGGCGGCGGAAATCAGCAGCTGCTCGCTGGCGGTGCGCAACGGCGCTGTGGAACGGGCGGTGGTGCAGCCCGCCAGACCGGCGGCGGACAGCAAGACGGCGGAAAGAAGGATGATTTTGCGCATAGGGCACTCATTAAATCAGCCCCTGCCCGCCGCAACCCTATTTGTCCTTTAAATTATTGCAATGCGGGAACTCGCCGCAAACCGCGTCATCCAGGCAAGAAAACAGGCCCAGCCGGATTACCGACGGGACCTGCTTTACTCTTGTATCCGACATCATGCCGGACTGTTTTGATATGGGCTCTCACCCATTGTTCAGTTTCGCTTTGTGGCGGAGGCCCGGAGTTTTAACCCGAACCCTGGCTTCGCAAGTCAGGCGAAGCCCGGCCTACTTTCCGGTGGACTCTCTTCCATGCAGGAAACCTCCTGTTACGGTTTCAATCCGCCGGGATCCAAGAAAAGGTCTCGCGCTACACTCCGGCGCCAGGAATCCGGTCTCCACCGGATCGATCGCAACCCAGTTTGATGCGTTCGCATCATCGGTATCGCGCGTTGGGCGCTTTCGGAAAGTAACTGCGGCAACCGCAATCTTTTCTCTCAGCATCGGAAGCGTGCGCCTGAAACGATGCGCGGTCAACACGAAACCGTCACCGAAATACTTTGTGAAGTTGGAACGATTCGAAGCGTGCGGGCAAAGAACAGAGCCGCGCAATTCTCATTTCCCCAAAACGCTTTACGGCATCACCGCATTTGCATCTCCCCAACACCTGCTCTATCGGTCGGCAAAAGGGGGAACTTCCTTGACGCGTATCGTGCTTCTGGGCGGCTTTTCGCTTTTCGCCGCTGCTGCGCCTGTTCTGGCCCAAACCAGCAGGACCGAGCATGTCGTGGTCTATGGCGCCCTGCCCGATTCCGATATCGGCGTCTCCGCCGACAAGATCCCCGGCCAATTGCAAAGCTTCAGCGCCAGCCAGCTCTCCGCCCAGCATGGGGCCACGGTGCTGGATGCGCTGGGCAGCCAGGCCGCCGGCGTGTCGCTGAGCGACACCCAGGGCAATGCCATGTTCCAGGATCTGCGCTTCCACGGTTTCGAGGCGTCGCCGCTGCAGGGCACGCCACAAGGCATCGCCGTCTACCAGAATGGCGTGCGCCTGAACGAAGCCTTTGGCGACACCGTCAATTGGGACGCGATCCCGCAAGCGGCGGTGGACCGGCTGGATGTGTGGAGCGCCAATCCGGTATTCGGCCTGAACGCGCTGGGCGGCTCGGTCAACATGATCATGAAGAACGGTTTCACCTGGCAGGGCGCCGAAGGTTCGCTGCAAGGCGGCTCTTACGGTCACGGCATGGCATCGGGCCAGTGGGGCATGACGGACGGTGATTTCAGCTTCTACGGCGCGGCCGAAGGCGTCACCGACGCCGGCTGGCGCTTTCATTCCCAGTCCAACCTGGCGCGGCTGTATGCCGATGCCGGCTGGCGCATCGGCGAGACCGAATTGCACCTGGTGGCATCGGGCGCCGCCACCAGCCTGGGCGTGGTCGGTCCCACCCCCTTCGGCCTGATCCAGCGCAATGCCAAGTCGGTCTTCACTTTTCCGCAGACCACCCGCAACACCATCGGCAGCCTGGCGCTGAACGCCAAAAGCCGGCTGGACGAAAATTGGCAGTTTGAAGGTTCCGCCTATCTGCGCGCCCTGACACAGCGCCATGTCGACGGCAATGACGGCGATTTCGAGCGCTGCTCCGCCAGTTCCTCCTTCGCCAATCAATTGTGCCTGCAGGACGATGATTTCACCCGTCCCGTGCCCTTCACCGGCACGGCTGCGCTGAACTTCCGCAACCAGTTCACCGTCCTGAACCAGACGGGCGCCACCATTCCGTTCACCGCCGGCGCCATCTACGGCACGGTGGACCGCACCTTCACCGACAGCACCACCCATGGCGGCACGGTCCAGATCACGGGCAATGCGTCGTTGCTGGGCCTCGCCAACGTGTTGACGGTGGGCGGCAGTATCGACGCCAGCGCCATCGGCTTCCGCTCCACCAGTACCCTGGGGCGCATCTTCCCTGACTTTAACGTGGCGGCAGATTCCACCCTGACAGGCTCGGGCAGCATCATTCACAGCAACGGCAACCTAGGCTATGCGCCGGTCACCCTGGGCGCCACCACCAGCTATTACGGCCTGTATGCCGTGGATGCGCTGGACCTGACCGACACACTGACCCTGACGGCGGGGCTGCGCATCAATGCCGCCGACATCGTCACCCGCGACCGCAGCGGCCTGGCCACCGAACTGAACGGCGTCCATGGCTATGGCCATGTCAATCCGCTGGCGGGCCTGGCCTGGAAGGCCTTGGGCAGCGTCACGCTGTTCGGCGGCTACTCCGAAGCCAACCGCGCGCCCACGCCGCTGGAACTGGACTGCGCCAATCCCAGCCTTCCTTGCTTGCTGGAAGGCTCGCTGGTTTCCGATCCGCCATTGGCCCAGGTCGTGTCGCACACTTACAACGCCGGTGTGCGCGGCGCGCAGATGCTGGGCAGTGGCACGCTGGACTGGAGCATCAGCCTGTTTCGCACCGACAGCGACAATGACATCGTGGCGCTGGCCAGCGTGATCGCGGGCCGTGGTTATTTCACCAATGTGCCCTCCACCCGGCGCCAGGGCGTGGACCTGTCCACCCGCTATGCGGCGTCCCGCTGGTCGGCCTATGCCAACTGGTCGTATCTGGACGCGACCTGGCAGTTCACCGGCATCCTGGCCTCGCCCAACAATCCCGCCGCCGATACGAGCGGCAATGTGACGGTGACGCCGGGCCGGCGCATGCCGATGAATCCCGCCAGCACGGCCCGCATCGGCGCCGATGTGGATGTGCTGGAAGGCGTAAGCCTGGGCGGCGAACTGGTGATCACCGGCAGCCAGTATTTCGACGGCGATCCCTCCAACCGCAATGCCAAGCTGCCGTCCACCGCGATGCTCAATCTGCGTGCCGCGTACCAGTTCGATGAACGCTGGCAGCTGTTCGGCCTGGTGAACAATCTGTTCGACGACCGTCATGCGCTGTACGGCACCTATTTCGACCCCGGCAGCACCGCGGGCCTGGTCACTCCGGCCCTGACCGATCCGCGCACCCTGACCCTGCGCCAGCCGGTCAGCTTCCAGCTGGGCGTCAAACTGAAGCTCTAGCCGTGGCCAGCGTCCGTCTTTATATGGGCGGATGCTGCGCCTCACCGACATCAAGCTGCCGCTTGGCCATCCACCCGAGGCGCTGAAGGCCGCCATCCTGAAGAAGCTGAAGCTGCCGGCTGAGGCGGTGTTGGACTGGCGCGTGTTCAAGCGCGCCCATGATGCCCGCAACAAGCAGGCGATCCTCTACATCTATACGGTGGACGTGACCCTGAAAACGGGCGTGCCCGCGCCCAAGGACGCGCGCCCCACACCCGACATGGACTACAAGCCGGTGGCGACGGCTCCTGCTAAGTTTCAGCGGCCGCTGGTGATCGGCGCCGGTCCCTGCGGCTTGTTCGCCGGCCTGATCCTGGCGCAGTCCGGTTTCCGCCCCATCATCCTGGAGCGCGGCAAGGAAGTGCGCGCTCGGACGAAAGATACCTGGGGCCTGTGGCGGCGCTCGGAGCTCAACCCAGAATCCAATGTCCAGTTCGGCGAAGGCGGTGCCGGCACCTTCTCCGACGGCAAGCTCTACAGCCAGATCAAGGATCCGCGTCACCTGGGCCGCAAGGTGCTGACCGAATTCATCAAGGCCGGCGCGCCGGAGGAAATCCTCACCGAGGCCCATCCCCATATCGGCACCTTCCGGCTGGTGACCATGGTGGAGTCGATGCGCCAAAGCATCGAGGCGCTGGGCGGCGAATATCGTTTCCAGAGCAAGGTGACGGACTTGTTGCTGACGCCGGACCGGCAAGTGCACGGCGTGCGCCTGGAAAATGGCGAAGAGATCGAAAGTCGCCACGTCGTGCTGGCGCCGGGCCACAGCGCCCGCGACCTGTTCGAAATGTTGCATGCGCGCGGCGTCGCCATCGAGGCCAAGCCTTTCTCCATCGGCTTCCGCATCGAGCATCCCCAGGGCATGATCGACAAGGCGCGCTTCGGCCGCAGCGTCCCCGAACTGGGTGCGGCCGACTACAAGCTGGTGCATCACGCCAAGAACGGCCGCAGCGTCTATAGTTTCTGCATGTGCCCAGGCGGCACGGTGGTGGCGGCGGCCAGCGAACCGGGCCGCGTCGTCACCAACGGCATGAGCCAATATTCGCGCAATGAGCGCAACGCCAATGCCGGCATCGTGGTCGCCATCACGCCCGACGCCGACTATCCGGGCCATCCGCTGGCGGGCATCGCCCTGCAGCGGCAATGGGAAGAAGCGGCGTTTGCGGCGGGCGGCGGTACCTATGCCGCCCCGGCGCAGCTGGTGGGTGATTTCGTTGCCGCCAAGGCATCCACCGTGCTGGGCGAAGTGGTGCCCTCTTACCGGCCTGGCGTGACACCGACAGACCTATCTTCCTGCCTGCCCGCTTACGCCATCGAAGCGATTCGCGAAGCCCTGCCCGCTTTCGGCAAGCAGATCCGCGGCTTTGACCGCGCCGATGCCGTGCTGACAGGGGTGGAAACACGCACGTCCTCGCCTATCCGCATCCAGCGCGGCAAGGATTATCAGAGCTTGAATACGCCGGGGCTTTATCCGGCGGGCGAAGGCGCAGGATTTGCCGGCGGCATTCTTTCGGCGGGCGTTGACGGTATCAAGGTGGCGGAAGCTGTCGCGAAGAGTATTGCGGGCGTTTAAACCGCCAGGAACTCCGACACGAACGCCGTCTTCGGATTCTTGCGCACATCGGCTGGCGCACCGAA
>CANCMM010000058.1:0-8305 GCA_947379335.1 Alphaproteobacteria bacterium
GCTGGCCCCCTGTCGGCCGTTTTTGGGTGTCGGGCCGATGTCGGTCTGGTAATTGTCTGCGCCAAGCGCCGGAGCGCAAAAGGCCGCGCATAAGGCCGTAGCGGCCAGGGCGCGCGAAACAGTTCTTGAAATCACGATTCACTTCCTCCCGCGGGCGAGCCAGTTTTCCCGTCCGCAAACCCGTGTCAACGGTATACCTGCGCGCGGCCCGGGTCAGCGGCCCTTCTGCTGCGCCAGATCGAAAATTTGGGTCATCGGCACCCATTTCTGCCCCGGCGCGGCATGGGGCAGGGCCTTCTGGAAGCCCCACATCAGGGTCTCCCACTGATCATATTCCGGCGGGATATTGCGGGCGCGAGGATAGTCGTCGGCCACGGTGGCGATCATTACCATCCGGTCGCCGGTGCGCCAGATTTCCATGCCTTCGATCCCCTGGGCGCGGATGTCGTCCACGATCTGCGGCCACACCCCGCCGGGGGCATGAAACCCCTCATATTCGGCGATTTTGGCGGCATCGTTGACCAGGTCCAGCGCGAAGCACAGGCGGCGTCTCATTTTGTTATTCTCCCGGCTAAGGCTTGGACTATAAGAGCCTCCTTCGCATCCAGGAGCAATCATGGCGTCTTTCCTGCGGCTTCATCCCACCGACAATGTCGTGGTGGCGGTAGCCGGCCTGTCCCCCGGCGACATCGTGGATGACGTGAAGATCACAAGGCGCATTCCGCCCGGTCACAAGGCGGCGGTGCGCCCGATCAAAAAAGACGAGCCGGCGCTGAAGTTCGGTCAGATCATCGGCTTCGCCACCCAGGACATCGCCCCCGGTGACTGGGTGCATGAGCACAATATCGGTTTTCACGCCGTGGACCGCGATTACCAGTTCGAGGTGGATGCCCGTGATCCCGCGCCCGTTATGCCGCGAGCCACCTTCCAAGGCTTTCGCCGCGCCAACGGCAAGTTCGGCACCCGCAATTACCTGGGCATTCTCACGTCGGTGAACTGTTCGGCCACTGTGGCGCGGCTGATCGCCCGCGAAGTGGAAAAGAGCGGGATGCTGGACGACTATCCCGAAATCGACGGCATCATCCCCCTAGTGCATGGCCATGGCTGCGGCATGGACAGCAAGGGCGAAGGCTATGAGGTCTTGAAGCGCACCCAATGGGGCTATGCCGCCAATCCCAACATGGGCGCGGTGCTGATGGTGGGGCTGGGCTGCGAGACCTTCCAGATCGGCCGCTGGAAGCAGGCCTACAATATCGCCGAAAGCGATACCTTCCGATCGCTGACCATCCAGGACACCGGCGGCACGGCCAAGGCCATCGCAGCGGGTATCGCCGCGGTGCGTGACATGTTGCCGGCGGCGGGTGCGGTGAAGCGCGAAACCGCGCCGGCGTCCGAGCTGATGCTGGCGCTGCAATGCGGCGGCAGCGATGGTTATTCCGGCATCACCGCCAATCCGTCGCTGGGTGCGGCGGTGGATCTGCTGGTGGCCCATGGCGGCACCGCCATCCTGTCGGAGACGCCGGAGATTTACGGCGCCGAACATCTGTTGACCCGCCGCGCCAGTCCGGAAGTCGGCAAGAAGCTGCTCGCGCGCATCCGCTGGTGGGAAGATTATACGACCCGCAATGCCGGCAGCATGAACAACAATCCTTCGCCGGGAAACAAGGCGGGCGGCCTCACCACCATTCTGGAAAAATCGCTGGGCGCGGCGGCCAAGGGCGGCACTACGCGGCTCAAGGATGTGGTGGAATATGCGCAGCCTGTCACCACCAAGGGCTTCGTCTTTATGGACACCCCCGGCTACGATCCCGTCTCCGCGACGGGGCAGGTGGCGGGCGGCGCCAATATCCTGTGCTTCACCACCGGGCGCGGCTCGGCCTATGGCTGCAAGCCCACGCCGTCGATCAAGCTGGCGACCAACACGGCGGTCTATGAGCGCATGACCGACGACATGGACATCAATTGTGGCGATGTGCTGAACGGGGTTTCCATCCAGGACAAGGGCAAGGAGATCTTCGCACACATATTGGAGATCGCGTCCGGCACCCGCTCCAAGTCCGAGAAGCTGGGCTATGGCGACGCCGAATTCGTGCCCTGGCAGATCGGCGCCACCATGTAGCGCCGCCGCGCTTTTTCCGCTTAACTGGCGGAAATATAAGAGTGCGGGGGAACATGAACAAGTTGCCAGTGGTCGAGCGGCGGTATGTCATCGCCTTTGCGCTGACCGCGACCTTGTTCTTTGCCTGGGGCCTGGCCTCACAGTTCAATGATTTGCTGTTGCATCATTTCCAGAAGGCGCTGGACCTGACCCGGCCGCAGGCTAGCCTGACCCAGTTCGCTTTCTATATCGGCTATTTCTGCGCGCCCCTGCCGGCGGCGATGGTTATCCGCCGCCTGGGTTACAAGAAGACCATCATCATCGGCCTGGCGCTGTACGCTATCGGCGCCTTCCTGTTCGTGCCCGCGGCGCATATGCGGGTCTATTGGATTTTCCTGGCAGCGCTTTACATCATCGCCATTGGCGCGGGCTTTCTGGAAACAAGCGCCAATCCCTACATCACCATTCTGGGCGCGCCGGAGACTGCGTCACCGCGGTTGAACTTTGCCCAAGCCTTTAACGGTGTCGCCAGTGTCTTGGGGCCGCTGGTCGGCGGCTATGTGATTTTCTCCGGCGTGGAATATACGCCGCAACAGATGGCGACGATGGGGCCTGCCGCGGTGGATGCCTGGCGCGCGCAAGAGGCGGCTTCTGTCGGCCCGCCCTATCTGGTGCTGGGCGTCTTGATGGTGGTGATCGCTTCAGCCATCGCCATCACCAAATATCCGCCGCTGCGCGCCGATGTGACGCCGCAAACCGCGCGCTCGCCGTTCGCCGTTCTGGCGAGGCCGCGCGTTCTGTATGCCGTGATCGCGCAATTCTTTTATGTCGGGGCGCAGGTCGGCACCTGGAGCCTGCTGGTGGATTTCGCGCAGGAGGCCGCGCACGTCCCCGAACGGGTGGGTGCGCAGGTCTATCTGGAAGCCACCATGATCGCTTTCTGTGTCGGCCGTTTCGTCGGCGCATGGCTGCAGCGGACCATCAATCCGCCGCGCCAGTTGATGCTCTATGCCGGCTGCAACATTGTGCTGTGTTGCCTGGCGGCGGTGATCGGCGGTTTCCCCAGCATCTGGGCGCTGGTGGCGACCAGCTTCTTCATGTCCATCATGTTCCCCACCATCTTTGCGCTGGGGCTGGAAGGACTGGGACACGAGACGGAGTTCGCCTCCAGCTTCATCGTCATGGCGATCTGCGGCGCCGCAGTGGTGCCGCCGCTGATGACCCTGTTCGCTTCCTACACCGGTGCGCTGCATTGGAGTCTGTTCATCTTGGCGGCCTGCTATGCCGTGGTGGTGGGCTTTGGAGCGTTGGCACCAAGGCTGAAAACGGCATGATTGCGCGGCGCGTTCTGGGAAAGACCGGGCTGACGGTCACCGAACTGGGTTTCGGCACCGCGCCGCTGGGCAACCTGTTCAAGCCTTTGCCGGAGCGGATCGCGCGCGAAACATTGGCGGCGGCGGAACGCGCCGGATTTGGCTATTACGACACCGCGCCGTTCTATGGTTTTGGCCTGTCGGAGCGGCGGCTGGGCGATGCGCTGCGCCCGCGCAAGGGCATTGTGCTGTCCACCAAGGTGGGGCGGCTGCTGAAGCCGGTGCCAGGTCCGGTGGACGAGACCATCGTGCGCCACGGTTATGCCACGCAAATGCCGTTCGAGCCGGTCTATGACTATTCCTACGACGCGGTGATGCGCAGCTTCGAAGAGAGCCTGCAGCGTCTGGGCCTGTCGCGCATCGACCTTCTTTATATCCATGACATCGGCAAGCTGACCCACGGCGAGCAGAATGTCGCGCGCATGGCCGAGCTGACCAAGGGCGGGGGGCTGAAGGCGCTGGAAGAATTGCGCGAGTCCGGCGCCATCGCGGGATTTGGCATGGGCGTCAATGAAATTCCCGCATGCCTGGACGTAATGGGCCATGCGCGCCTGGACGTGATCCTGCTGGCGGGGCGCTACACCCTGCTGGAGCAAAATGCGCTGGACGAGCTGTTCCCGCGTTGCGTGGAAGCGGGCACCGCCATCGTGGTGGGCGGGCCCTACAATTCCGGCATCCTGGCGGTGGGCACCAGGACGGCGGCGCCGCTCTATTATGATTATGAACCCGCGCCGGCCGCTGTGATCGAGAAGGTGCGCAAGATCGAAGCGGTGTGCGACCGCCATCATGTGCCGCTGGCGGCGGCGGCGCTGCAATTCCCGCTGGCGCATTCCCTGGTCGCCAGCGTGATCCCTGGCCTGGATTCGCCACAGCGCGTGGAACAGACGATCACACTGTATCGTCACAAAATCCCTGCCGCTCTGTGGCAGGATCTGCGCGCCCAAAACCTGATCCATTCCGACGCCCCGATCCCATGATCGTTGACGCCCATCAGCATTTCTGGGACCCGGGGCGCGGCGATTATGGTTGGCTGAAACCCGGCAATCCCATCCACCGTGTGTTCGGCACCACCGACCTGCGGCCGCTGCTGGTCCAGACCGGGGTGGACGCGACCATCCTGGTGCAGGCCGCGCCGACGCCCGCCGAAACCGACTACATGCTGGACATCGCGCGCAAGTCGCCCTTTGTGCTGGGCGTGGTGGGCTGGGTGGATTTGCTGGCACCGGACGCCGGCGATGAACTGCGCCGCCGCGTCGCCGACCCGCTGTTCCTGGGTGTGCGGCCCATGCTGCAGGACATTCCTGATCTAGACTGGATATTGCAGCCGGCATTGACTCCCGCCTTGAACATCATCGCCGCCGAAGGCCTGGTGTTCGATGCCTTGATCCTTTCCCATCAGCTCGGCGCGATCACCGTTTTGGCGGAGCGCCATCCGCAGCTTTCCATCGTGCTGGACCATGCCGCCAAGCCGCCGCTGGGCGAGGCTGATGCCATGACCGCCTGGGCGAAGGGGATCGAGGCCTTAGCCTCGCTGCCCAACGTCACCTGCAAGGTGAGTGGACTTCTCAACGAACTGCGCCCGGGCGGCACGCGCGATGATGTCGCCCGCGCGATCGGCATACTGTTCGACCTGTTCGGGCCGAGCCGCTTGCTGTGGGGCAGCGACTGGCCGGTGCTTACGCTCGCCGGTGATTACCAGGGCTGGTTCGAACTGGCGCGGGAGGCGGTGGCGGCCAAGGAATCCAGCGCGGTGCGCGCGGTGATGGGCGACAATGCCATACGCATCTATCGTCCCGATAAATCCCGCCTGGGCCGCCATATCCGCGCCTGATTCTGTCGCAAAGCTGCGGTCCCCGCGTTACTGTTGCGCCGGGGCATGGAGCATGTGATTTGAAACGGCGCTACTTGCTTGCTGCAATCCTGATCGGCGTGGCAGCGGTCCTGGTCCTGCTGTGGCTGGCCCGCGCCATGATCGCGGCCCGCTTCGCCAACCGCTATTTCCGCCAGCATGGGGTGGAATCGCAGGTTGAGATCGGGTCGCTGGGCCTGTCCGGGGTGTCCGGCCGTTTCGTGCTGGGGCCGCAAGATGCGCCGGACATCGCGGCGGAGCGGATCGAACTGCATTTCGATCCCCTGCGCTGGATGCCGTATGTGGTGGAAGTGCGCCTGGTCAATCCGGTGGTGCGGGTGCGGCTGGATGCCGACGGCAAGCCCAACTTGGGCTCGCTGCAAAACTGGATCGACTCCCTCGGGGCACAGCAGGGCAAATCGCATTTTGTCTCTGACGACCTGGCCATATCGCTTACGGGCCTGCGGCTGCTGCTGGCGACGCCGGGCGGCGGGCTGGATGTGCGCGGCGACGTCAAGCTGGTGAAGAACCTGCCGCAGACGGCTGCCTTGCGCGCCCAGCCCGCCACCATCATTTGGCAGGGCACCCGCGTCGCTTTGCGCACCGCCGATCTGGCCTTCGACAATGCCAGCGGACATCTGGCGATTCATTTTCAGGCCGCCGTCAACAACCCGTCAATCACCATGCCGGATCTGGATGCGCGGCTGAATGCGGAAAAGTTGAAATGGTATTCGGCGGACGGACGCTTCAGTGTCAGCGCGCCGTCGGCCCATCTGCAACTTTCCACTTCCGCGCTGGCAAGCCTGTCCGCGCCGAAGCTTGATGCGACGATCAGCAATGCCAGCGTGACGGCGGCGAACGGCAACGTTCAGGCGCAAGGGGATATCAAGGCTGAAGGCGAGGTCGGATTGGCCGCGGATATGGCGCTGCTGCGGGCCGCCGATCCCGCGCTGGCGTCCGCCATCACCCAGAACCTGAAACATCTGCAGGTCAACCTGGCCGGGCATGTCGCCCATCACGGCAAGTCCAGTGAATTCTCGCTCACCGCGCCGATGACCGTGACCGGCGCGCGGGGCGCCAGGATCAACATCCCGGCGCTGACGATTGCCGGCGGCACCGACAGCCTGAACGCAGCGCTGGAAGCCTCGCTGTCCGGCCCCGGACTGCCCGCGACCCGCCTGACGGCCAGGCGTCTGATGTGGACGGGCGGCGGACTGACCGGCGATGCGGCGTTCAAGACCCGTTTCAACTTCGCCATGCTGCGCGGCGCCGACATCGCCGCCAACGGCACCGTGTCGTACCAGGCCGGCCATTACGCCTTCACGCCGTCGGGCTGCGCGCAGGTTTCCCTGACGGCATTTCATCCGGGCGCCAGCGACTTGGCCAAGGACATACGGACGCAAGTCTGTGGCACGGGACAACCGTTGATCGCCGGCGAGGGCGCCAATTGGAAATTGTTGGGCGCGGCGCGCGGCGCATCCGCAAATCTGCCGCTGGGCAATGTGCACGTCGAAAAAGCATCTGCCCGGCTGGCATTCGAAGGCCGGGGCGCACCGCTCAAGGGTGCCATCGCGCTTTCAAGCGCCGAAATGTCGGATCGCACCACGCCGGTTCGCTTCAAGTCGGTGCTGGGCAGCGGCACCATCACGCTGGACCGCGGCGTGTGGCGGGGCCGCCTGGCGATCACCGATCCCAAGAAGACTGCGCTGGGCGAAACCACTTTCTCCCACGCCATGACGACAGGCAGCGGCACCGCGCACATCGACGCGCCCAGCGTGACATTCGCGCCGGGCAAGCTGCAGCCGGAAAGCCTGTCACCGATGCTGGTGGCGCTGCGCCGCGCCGAAGGCAATGTGAGCTTTGTGGGCGACATCAACTGGACCAAAAGTGAAATCACCAGCCAGGGCAAACTCCGTATCGCGGCGCTGGATTTCATGACCGTGCTGGGCAAGGCCCATGCCGTGAAAAGCGAGATCAACTTCACCTCGCTGTTGCCGCCGGCTACCGCGCCGGGCCAGGACCTTTCCATCGCCCGCATCGACTGGACCCTGCCGTTCAGCGCCGTGGATATGCGCTTCGGCTTTAACGGCAGCGAAATCCATCTGGCCAAGGCCGACACCGACATCGCCCAGGGCCATGTGTCCCTGGGCGCCATTGCCCTGTCACTGTCCAGTCCGGGGAAGACGGCCGGCACGGCGCAATTGAAATCCATCGCACTGGACTCCCTGGTCGCGGCTTCCAACCTGGACGCCAAGGTGAAGCTGGAAGGAAAAGTGTCCGGCAACATTCCCTTCGATGTCGGGCCGGAGGGTTTTCGTATCACCGATGGCAAGATCACGGCGGACGGTCCGGGGCGGTTGTCCATCAACCGCGCGCTCTGGCACCAGGGCGATGCGGCGCTATCCAGCAATGCGGTGCAGGAATTCGCCTACCAGGCGCTGGAATATCTGGCGTTCGATGAAATGTCCGCCCGTTTGAATTCGGTGGAAGGCGGGCGGCTGAAAATCCTGTTCCACATCAAGGGCAAAAGCGATCCGCCGCAGCACCAGGAAGCGCGGGTCGCCATCACCGACATCATCAACGGCACGGCGATGTACAAGCCCATTCCGCTGCCCAGCGGCACGCCCATCGACCTGACCCTGGATACCTCCCTTAATTTTGACGAACTCTTGAAGTCCTATACCGAAGCATGGTCAAACAGCCTTCGTCCGGAGGCGGACATCACGCCTGGAGCAGCAAAGCCATGAAGAAACTGCTTTTTGCAGCCTGCGTGCTGACCGCGCTGGGCGCCTGCACGCCGACCATCCGGGTCGAGGTGGCGCCGATCAACATCTACGCCAAGCTGGACGCGGATGTGCGGGTGCGGCTGGACAAGGAAGTCCAGAGTGCGATCCAGCAAAACCCCGACCTCTTTTAATTGTGTGAAGGAAGCCTGATGATGAGCATCTTCGCAAAAACAAAATCCGCTTTGGCCATCGCGCTGCT
>CANCMM010000059.1:0-8151 GCA_947379335.1 Alphaproteobacteria bacterium
TAGGCTTCCACCGCCAGCGCGCCATGGCGCTTGGAAAGCTTGGCGCCGTCGGGGCCGTTGATCAGGGGCAGGTGGCCATAGACCGGTATGGCGGCGCCCATCTGCTCGATCAGCTGCAACTGGCGGGCGGCGTTGTTCAGATGGTCGGCGCCGCGAATGACATGGGTCACGCCCATGTCGGCATCGTCCACCACCACCGCCAGCATGTAGGTCGGGCCGCCGTCGGAGCGCAGCAGCACCATGTCGTCGAGCTGGCTGTTCTCGAAACGCACATCGCCCAGCACCACGTCATGCACGATGGTCTCGCCGGTCTGGCGGGCCTTCAGCCGCACCACCGAGGGCTTGCCCTCTTCGGCGGGGCCGGGCGCGCGGTCGCGCCAGCGCCCGTCATAGCGCATGGGCTTGCCGGCGGCTTTCTGTTCCTCGCGCATGGCGGTCAATTCTTCGGCGGTGGCATAGCAGCGATAGGCCTTGCCTTCGGCCAGCAGTTTTTCGGCGACCTCGCGGTGGCGGGCGGCGCGGGCGAACTGGTAGGTGACGTCGCCGTCCCAATCCAGGCCCATCCAGGTCATGCCGTTCAGGATGGCCTCCACCGCTTCGGGGGTGGAGCGTTCGCGGTCGGTATCCTCGATCCGCAGCAGGAAGGTGCCGCCGGCGTGGCGGGCATAAAGCCAGTTGAACAGGGCGGTGCGGGCGCCGCCAATATGCAGCATGCCGGTGGGCGAGGGCGCAAAGCGCAGGACGGGTTTTTGTGACATTGTGGGGAGGCTTTAAGACAGGGCGGGGGCCTTGGCAAACATCTTTCTGATGGCGGAGCGGGATCGCTGGCCGTTGTGGCTGGCGGTGGCGCTGGGGGCAGGCGCGGCGGGTTATTTTGCATTGCCGGCGGAGCCGCCTTTGGCACTGGGTTGGGGCGCTTTGCTTCTCGGCTTGGGCGCCGCCGCCGTCACCATCGCAAAGCAGTGGCGGCTGGGATTGGTGGCGGCATTGCTGCTGGGATTCGGGCTGGCCAAGCTGCGCGAAGAGGCGGTGGCGACACCCGTGCTGGATCATGCGGTGGTGGCGCATCTGACGGCGCGCATCGCCAGCCTGGAGCCACGCGAACATGGCGTGCGGGTGGTGTTGGACGAAGTGCGCTCCGGCGCGCTGCCATCGCCGCCGCGGCGCATCCGGGTGGCGTTGCGGTCCGGTGGGGATTTTCGCCCCGGCCAATGGCTCAGCTTGACGGCACGGCTGGATACGCCGCCCGCGCCCAGTGAGCCGGGCGCCAACGACCTGGGTCGCAGCCTGTTCTTCCAGTCCATCGGCGCGGTGGGATTTGCCTATGGCAGAGCGCACGGGATCGTACCGGCTACACCGGTGGGCATCGGCCAACGCCTGGGCGCGGTGGTCGAGGATTTGCGTCTGGTGATGACGCTGCGGATCCAGGGCGCGCTACCGGGAAGCACCGGCGGCATCGCATCCGCCCTGGTCACCGGCGAGCGCGGCGGCATCAGCGACGAAGACGAAGAGGCGCTGCGCGATGCGGGCCTGGCGCATGTGCTGGCCATCGCCGGTTTGCACATGGCGCTGGTCGGCGGCGGCATCTTCTGGCTGCTGCGTGCAGGTCTGGCGGCGTTTCCGGCGCTGGCGCTCAACTATCCGATCAAGAAATGGGCGGCGGTGGGCGCGCTGGCGGCGGGCACATTCTATCTGGTGGCCAGCGGGGCTGCGCCATCTTCGGTGCGGGCCTTTGTCATGCTGGCCTGTGTGATGGTCGCGGTGCTGCTGGACCGTCCGGCACTGTCCATGCGCAGCCTGGCGCTGGCGGCGGCGATCCTGCTGGTGCTGCGGCCCGAAGCCATTGCCGAGCCGGGGTTCCAGATGTCGTTCGCCGCGGTGGCGGGGCTGGTGGCGGTGGCGGAGTGGGAGATGCGGCGTGAGCGCAGCCGCCCGCGCGGCGCACTGTATCGCTACGCCCACGGCATTGTGATGACCAGCCTGGTGGGAAGCCTCGCCACCTTGCCGTTCGCGCTGTTTCACTTCGAGCGCGCCACGCACTATGCCGTGCTGGGCAACCTGATCGCCATGCCGGTGATGGGATTCTGGGTGATGCCGGCGGCCGCGCTGTCGGTGGCGCTGATGCCGCTGGGCCTGGAAAGTTGGCCATTGCATCTGCTGGGGCAGGGGATCGCGGTGATGGTGGCGATGGGGCGCTGGGTGTCGGGGCTTCCCGGTGCGGTATCGCTGGCGCCGGCCATGCCGCTGAGTGCGCTGATCCTGATATCGCTGGGTGGGCTGTGGCTTTTCCTCTGGCGGACACGCTGGCGCTGGTGGGGCGTTGTGCCGATCGCTGCCGGTGCGGCGCTGGCCTGGTTTGCGCCTTTGCCGGACATGCTGGTGGCATCCGATGGCGCCACGGTCGCTTTGCGCGGCGAGGATGGAAGACTGCATTTCCTGCGCAAGCCCCGCGACAAATATGTTGCGCGCGACTGGCTGCGGCGCGATGGCGATGTTCGCGATATCGCGGATGCGGTGGGACTGCCGGGCCTGAAGTGCGACGGATTGGGCTGCGTGGCGAATGGCAGAATCGTGATCGCCGCCTCGCTGCGGCCCGAGGCGTTCCTGGAAGACTGCATCCGCGCGCAAGTCGTGATCAGCACGGCAACGATGGATTGCAAAGGGCCGGCGTTGGTGATTGATGGCAAAGCCGCAGCCAGTGGTCAGGGCTGGCGCATTACCCTGTCGCCCACGCCGTCAGCCATCAGTGTACGGAGTTATCGCGGGATTCGGCCTTGGGTGGTCAGTAACGCCGAATAAGCCCGACCAGCTTGCCCTGGACCTTGACCCGGTCCGAGCCATACAGCCGCGTCTCGTAAGCGGGGTTGGCGGCTTCCAGCGCGATGGAGTCGCCGCGGCGGCGCAGCCGCTTCAAGGTGGCTTCTTCATTGTCCACCAGGGCGACGATGATCTCACCCGTGTTGGCGGTGTCCGATTCCTGGATGATGACGGTGTCGCCGTCCAGGATGCCGGCATTGATCATGGAATCGCCGGTCACTTCCAAGGCGTAATGGCTGCCGCGGCCCAGCATGCCGCCGGGCACGGGAATGTCGCTGACCTTGTTCTGCAGGGCTTCGATCGGGGTGCCGGCGGCGATGCGCCCGACCAGCGGCACATTGACGGCGCCTTCGCCGCCTTCGCCATAGCTGCGGCGGGGAGCAGGGGAACGGGTATCGGCCAGGCGGATATCGCCGCCACGGCCATGGCGGACGCCGGCCCGCTGGACCTGGCTCCTGGTGGTGGCGGGACGCAGGGTCTCGGCCATGTTGTCGGGCAGCTTGAGCACTTCCAGGGCCCGGGCGCGCTTTTCCATGCGGCGCAGGAAGCCGCGTTCTTCCAGGGCGGTGATCAGGCGGTGGATGCCGGACTTGGATTTGAGGTCCAAAGCCTCCTTCATCTCGTCAAAGGAGGGCGGTATGCCGCTTTCGCGCACCCGCTCATGGATGAACATCAGAAGTTCGTACTGCTTGCGCGTCAGCATGCGCTTATCCCTCCCGGGGCCGCGCCAGCCCTCCAAAAGGGGCGGCGAACAAAGCCGGTACATACGCGAATCGTTCTACTTTAGTTCCCGGGGGCCGTCAACGCACGGGCAATGGGCGGCGGCAACATTGTGGGGAACTTAATCTGAGGGGCGGGGTTTTCTGAGTTCCCAAAGTTTGGAGATTTCAGATGAAAATTAGAACCCTCCTGCTCGGCGCCCTTGTCAGCGCCGGCACCTTGACCGCACTGGCCGCGCCTGCCTCCGCCTATATTGCCTGCAACCGCGAAGGCGATTGCTGGCACACCGAAAATCGCGTTGTCCGTCCGGGCGTGCGGTTCGATTATCATCCGGACGACTATTACTTCCATGAGCGCTGGGATGGCGATGCGCGCCGCCATTGGCGCAGCGATTACCACCGCGACCGCGGTTACTATCGCAACGGCATCTGGATCACTTTCTAACGTTTCTAAATTGCCTTTGAGTCTCTTGCCGGGCGGCGGAACCTGATCCGGGTTCCGCCGTTCTTCTTTTTGGGAGGCGGTTTTCACCTCAAGATGGAGACTTCCATGAAGATCAGAACCCTTGTCCTTGGCGCCATTGCCGGCGCTGGTGCCCTGGCTGCCATGGCGGCGCCTGCGTCCGCCGCTGTCAGCTGCAACCGTTATGGCGATTGCTGGCACACCACCGAGCGCTACGATTATCGTCCGGCGTTCGGCATTACCGTACATGACGACAACTGGCGCTGGCGCGCGCATGAGCGCTATCGCTGGCGTGAACATGAAGGCCGCGGCTATTGGCGCAACGGCCTGTGGATCACGTTCTAAGCGAATCTGATTCTGCAAAGGGCGGCGGGACCTCACCGGGTTCCGCCGTTCCTGTATTCAGGCAGCAGCCCCAACTGGCAAGTTATCAGCTCCGGTTGGTGCGAGCCCTGCCGGTTTCCGCTAGCGTCCGGTCGGAGAATCGGCGGGCCGCGATGAGCACTGCGTTCGAACAAACTCTGGCTGCATTCCTGGACACCATTTCGTCCGCCGCGCTCAAAGACGTGGCGCGGCATTGGGGCGAGTGCTGCCATGACGGCAAACTGGCAAGCTGGAATGACCTTCGGCCGGCCGCCATCAAAAAGCACCTTCCCATTGTCTGGAGTTATGGTTACGACGCGGAAAATGACGATTTTATCGGACGCCTGGCCGGCGCCAAAATCGCCCGTCTTTCAGCTGGTCCTTTCAAAGGCGTACGGCTTTCTGAAATACGGCCCAGTGACCGTTACCCGCGTTCGCTCCTTCGTGCGAGGCGCGTGCTGAATGAGCCGGCGCTGTATCGCGGCCATGGTCTGGTCTACCAAAGTGCGGAGAGCATCGGGGTCGGAGAGCGCATTGTGATGCCGCTCGGAGGAGACGAAAGTTATCCTGGCGGTATTTTCGGAGCCTCGGAATTCCAAAGCACGGCCAACTGGCAGAATCTGTCGCTCAATCCCAATGGCGAAGACGAGCTGTGGTTCTCGCTTGAGGGCGTGGTGCCGGGCGATTGCTCTTATTTGAGCATGTCTTCGGGCGCACACCCCACGACATGCGCCAGCTTTTCCAAATTGGTGGGCGCAATGGCGCGGACACGCCCGGTCAGAAAGCCGAGAACCTCGCCGGTGGGGACGCCGGCGGCGCGCGCCCATTGTGTGGGCGTGAGGCGGCGGACCTGCATGAAGGCGCGGAAGGCTTCACGCTGTTTTCCGATCTCCTGGCCCCCGCCGTGGGACGCGGCGAACTTTTGAATCGGCATTGTGACTTCGCCCATCAGGACATTGGGCTTGGTGAAACGTGAATTGGACGTTCGCACCGGCGGGGATGGTTCGGGGCGCGGCTTGATCGGCGGGCTGGAGGGGATCGGACGATGTTCCGGCGCGGCGTCCAGCGGATGGCCGCGCATGCCCGCCGAGCGGCGCGGTTTGCCGTCACTTCCATTATTGTCAGTCACTTGAATCCGTTGCCCAGCAGCAGGCGCGTGGCGGCGGTGACGTCCTTCTGGCGCATCAGGCTTTCGCCCACCAGCACGCTGGTGACATGGGCGCCGGCCAGGCGCTTGAGATCGGCGGGCGCGCTGATGCCGCTTTCAGCCACCACATGAATGCCCTTGGGCACCTTGGGCGCCAGCTTCAGGGTGATGCCCATGTCGGTGACAAAGGTCTTCAGGTTCCGGTTGTTGATGCCGATCAGTTCGGCATCCAGGTCCAGCGCCCGTTCCAGCTCGGCTTCGTCATGCACTTCCACCAGCGCGTCCATCTCCCAGCGCGCGGCTTCGTCCAGCAGCGCCCTGGCATGGTCGTCGTCCAGCATCGCCATGATGATCAGGATGCAGTCGGCGCCCCAGCTGCGCGCCTCCACCACCTGGTAAGGCTCGATCATGAAATCCTTGCGAAGCACGGGCAGGCGGGTGACCTCGCGCGCCTGGGCCAGATATTCCGGCTTGCCCTGGAAAGACGGCTCGTCGGTCAGCACCGACAGGCAGGCCGCGCCGCCTTCTTCATAGGCCATAGCCAAAGCGGGGGGATCGAAATCGGCGCGGATCAGGCCCTTGGACGGGCTGGCCTTCTTGATCTCGGCGATCAGGCCGTACTCGCCGCCGGCCTTCTTGTCTTCCAGCGCGGCGATAAAGCCGCGCGGCGGTTCCACGTCCTTGGCACGGGCTTCCAGTTCGGCGCGGGTGTCCCTGGACTTGGCGGCCGCCACTTCCTCTTTCTTGTAACCCAGGATCTTGTCGAGAATGCTCATCGTGTTGCTTTGATCAACGCGTCCAACTTGGCCTTGGCGCCGCCGCTGTCCAGCCCCTGCGCGGCCATGGCTGTACCCTCTTGTACATCTTTTGCACGCTCCGCCACCATAAGGGCGGCGGCTGCGTTCAAGAGCACGATGTCGCGGTAAGCGCCGCGTTCACCGTTAAACAGCCGTTTCATCGCGGCGGCATTGTGGACCGCATCGCCGCCCTTGATGTCGGCCAGGGGCCAGCGCGGCAGCTTGGCATCTTCCGGCGTGATTTCGCGGGTTGTCACAATGCCGGCGTCCAGCACGGCCATCTGCGTGGCGGTGCTGATGGAAACCTCGTCCAGACCGTCACGGCCATGCACGATGAAGGCGCGTGTGCTGCCCAGCGCCCGCAGCGCCTCGGCATAGGGAACCAGCCAATCGGCCGAGAACACGCCCACCAGCTGGCGCGTTACCCGGGCAGGCGAGGCGAGCGGCCCCAAAAGGTTGAAGATGGTGCGGCGGCCGATCCGCTTGCGCGCCGCGCCGACATGCTTCATCGCCGGGTGATAGGTTTGCGCGAACAGGAAGACCAGGCCCGTTTGCGCCAGCACGGCTTCGGCCTTATCCGGTGCAAGATTGATATTGACCCCCAACGCTTCCAGCACGTCAGCGGCGCCGCTGCGCGAGGAGGCGGAGCGGTTGCCATGCTTGGCGACGGGAACCCCGCAGGCCGCCACCACGAACGAGACGGCGGTGGAGATATTAAGCGTGCCCAGCCCATCGCCGCCGGTGCCGCACAAATCGATGGCGCTGGCCGGTGCAGCCAGGCTGAGCATGTGATGGCGCATGGAGGCGACGGCGCCCACCAGCTCATCCACCGTGGGCTTGCGGTCGGCGGTGGCCGACAGATAGGCGATGATCTCTTCTTCGCGCAGCTTTCCGGTGAAGATGGCGTCGAACAGGCGGCGGGTATCGTCCAGGCCCAGCGGCTGGCCGGCTTGCGCCTGGGCCAGGGCGGCGGGAAAATCCACCGAGGCGCTGGTGACTTTCATCTCAGGCCGGGACCTTGGCGAACTCGCGCGCCAGGGACAGGAAATTGTTCAGCAGCGCATGGCCGTTTTCGGACGCGATGCTTTCGGGATGGAACTGCACGCCATGCACCGGATGGGTCTTGTGCATCACGCCCTGGATCACGCCGTCATCCGATGTGGCGGTGACTTCCAGCGCGGCGGGCATGCTGGGCGGATCGATGGTGAGGGAATGATAGCGCGTCGCCAGGAAATCATTGTTGAGGCCGCGGAACACCGACTTGCCGGTGTGATGTATGCGCGACAGCTTGCCATGCATCGGCTCGGGCGCGCGCACCACCTTGCCGCCATAGACCTGGCCGATGGCCTGGTGACCCAGGCACACGCCGAGAATCGGCATCTTGCCGTCGGCCAGCTTGATCACGTCCAGGCAGATGCCTGCCTCGTTGGGGGTGCAGGGGCCGGGCGACAGCACGATGCCTTCGGGTTTCAGCGCCAGCGCATCGGCGGCCGAAATCTCGTCATTGCGCACCACGCGCACATCCGCCCCCAGCTCGCCCAGATAATGGAAGAGGTTGTAGGTGAAGCTGTCATAGTTATCGATCAGCAGAAGCACTGGCGGACCCGCGTTGTGATTGCTTTGGGTTATAGCCGAATTTTGCTGCGCTTGCACAACATCGAGACGGGTGGGCGGCCCCTATTCTTGTCAGTGAGCGGCCATGCTAGGAATCGCCCATAATTATAAGAACAAGGGCGGGGAACGGGTTCTGGCAAAATCGCAAGGCATCTTTGCGTCCTCGCCGCCGGATCTGAAAAGGAGACTTTATATGAAGGCCTTGACCACCACCGTTGCCGTCGCCGCGCT